>NZ_JBDODP010000011.1:0-89038 GCF_044582135.1 Guyparkeria halopsychrophila
CCTTTCATCATGGCCGTGGCATTCGGGGCTAGCGCCTGCTTTCTGGTGCCCTTCGGCTATCAGACGCATCTCATGGTGTATTCGACCGGGCGGTACCGGATGGGGAATTACTTACGGACCGGCCTGCCCCTGACAGTGGTCTACTCGGCGGCCGTCATCATCTTGATTCCACTCGTCTTTCCTTTCTGATCGATCGAAAACCGAGGCCCCAATCACCGTCACTTTCGCCTCCGGATTGGCACGCCGCATTTGCCAAACCCGTGGTCAGAAAATCGAAAGACAGGCCTACTGCCCTACCACGATCAAGCGCGGCCACTCCACCTACCGGATTTAAGAGGTACTCGGCCCGCTGCTCGGACTGGGTGGGTCCATCATCAAATTGTCATCTGAGTAGTTATCTTCAGCATGATTCTCACCGTCAGTGTTTTCGCCTTGGTTTTTGGACGAGTCTTTCTCCTTGGAATTATCCGGAGCGTTCATCGCTGCGACCGCCTCGACATCCTCCTCTGACGGTTCAACGCCAAGAGCCCGGCCACGCCGACCACTGCGCCGTTTCCCATAGTGCTGGGCAGCAGTTTCGTCGCTGCCATGCCCCATCAAGGCGGCGATTACGGTTGGTTTGAGGCCGGCTGCCTTCGCATTCGCGGCAAACTGATGGCGAGCACTGTAGAGCGTGATCTTTCGCTTGTAGCCGCGCAGTTTTCTCGCCCGCGCTAGGCTTTGCTGAATCGCCCGAAGACCGCACGGGTCTGCATCTTCATCCCCGGACTGCCGCTCCCTGCGTCGTTTGAGTGCACGAACTTTCATTGCCAAATTGCATCGCATACAAACTTTCAGATCCGTGGGCTCAATCGACCCGCGAGAGAAATGCAAAGTTCGATGGGAGCCAAACGAACGCCCTTGGGTCGCCTTGGCATTTCTGACGACAAGCCGGCTGTCGCACTCGGTCGCATCAGTCGGGCGATCGAAAAACGTGAACTGAGCCTCCGCCCATTCGCTAGGCCGTAGGCCGAACTGACATCCGGCAATCAACAGGTCGGCAGCAAGGTGGGCGCTCTTGGACCGCGTACTACGCAGTGCGCCGCACAGGCTTACCAATTCCCGAGGGTTGATGTGCTTTGCCTTCCCCGAACTTGTACCACTGGGCTTGGTAAAACGCCTGTCTATTCCCCGATCGCTTTCCCATTCCCTTTGCTCTTTGCCTTCGCGAATGCTGAGGACAGTTCGGCCGCCACGGAATTCGATGTAATACCGAACTGCCGCTCGGTACTGCCGCTGGGTAGCCTTGCCACGCTCCGCCAGAAAGTGATTATTGAACCAGGACTCAAACCATTCCGGCTCTTCCTCGGGATCTACCCCATCATGTGCCTGGGAAAACTGTCTTAGAATCGAACGCGCGCGTTTCAGGTAACTGTGATGCGTTTCTGGGGTAACTGCCTGAGATTGATGATCGCTTCCTTTCATAACAATAGACCGGTGGAGTTTTGGCTTCCTCCATATGTTACACGAACACCACAAACATGCGTGTAACACCTATGTCAGATTGGAATATCCGGGCCGGAAAGCGATCGACGGCTCTTCCCCGATCACGCAGCATCAAGACATTACACAGGTGACGTATTCCGGGTCTGCCCCCTGCAAAACAGAACGTTTCGCCCCTTAGTAAAAGCACGAAGGAGCGCTTCTTGCGCACCACGTCTGATCAGGCGGGGGTAATAGGCAACGCCGTCTCGACGAACAGCTTGAGGCGCTTTCGGCCGCGGAAGCTGTCGGCGACGGGGCGGTAGGCGATCTGCCAGTGACGGCCGGGGGGGAGTGGATCGGGGGCGCGGAACCAGATGGCGTCGACGGGTCGGGTATCCGGGTGGTCGAGCAGCCGCACCGACAGGCGCCAGTGCTTGCCGTCTTTCAGGGCGGTTTTCTCGAGCACTTCGAAGGTGTTGTCGAACAGCGGTTCGGGAAAGCCGGTGCCCCAGGGACCGTGGTGGTCGAGGGTGTCGATGAAGTCGAGGTGGAGGTCGGCGGCTTCCAGGGGGCCGTCGGTGATCACTTCGCGGCCATCGGGTAGCCGGTCGTGGTGACGAGCGACGGCCTGCGTGAAGGCCTGACGAAAGGCATCGAGTCGGTTGCGATCAAGGGACAGGCCGGCGGCCATGGCGTGTCCGCCGAAGCCGTCGATCAGGCCGGGGTGTCGGGCGTCGATCTCGACCAGCAGGTCGCGCAGGTGGATGCCGGATATCGAGCGACCGGAGCCCTTGAGCCGGCCGTCGTTTGTACCGACCTCGGCCGGGGCGAAGACGAACACGGGGCGCACCCAGCGGGTTTTCAAGCGCCCGGCGACGATGCCGATCACGCCGGGATGAAAGCCCGGATCGAAGCGCACCCAGTCGGCCGGGTTTGACGGCGGCGTATCGCCCTGCCCGGCCATCGCTCGATCGAGGTCGGCGGCGACGGTGTCGAGCATGTTGGCCTCGACGTCGCGACGTTGCCGGTTGATCTGATCGAGCGTGCCGGCCAGTCGGCGGGCCTCGGCCGCATCATCGGCGAGCAGGCATTCGACGCCAAGCCGCATGTTCTCCAACCGCCCGGCGGCGTTCAGGCGCGGACCGATGGCAAAGCCCAGATCGCTCGACCGGGCCTCGCGCGGGTCACGCCCGGCGACGGCAAACAGCGCCAGGATGCCCGGCGCGCAGGCGTGGGAGCGGATGCGGGCCAGGCCCTGGGCAACCAGGCGCCGGTTGTTGGCATCGAGTTCGACCACGTCGGCGATGGTGCCCAGGGCCACGAGATCCAGCCAGTTGGCAAGATTGGGCCGCTGACGCGTGGCGAACCAGCCACGCCGGTCGAGCTCGCCACGTACGGCGGCAAGCAGGTAGAAAGCCACGCCGACGCCCGCCAGCGCCGTCGAGCCGAAGGCCGCATCGGCGCGGTTGGGATTGACGATGGCATCGGCGGCGGGGAGCGTCTCGCCCGGCAGGTGATGGTCGGTGACCACCACGCGCGACCCGGCGGCCTTCGCGGCGGCGACCCCGGCGTGGGCGCTGATGCCGTTGTCGACGGTGAGGATCAACGCCGGTGGCGTGTCGAGTTCGTCCAGCAACGCCGGGCTCAGGCCATAACCGTGGCGCTGGCGATCGGGGATCAGGAAGTCGACCTGCTCGGCTCCCATGGCACGCAGGCCACGCAGGCACAGCGCCGTGGCAGTGGCGCCGTCGGCATCGAAGTCACCGACGATCAGGATGGATTCGTGGCGCTCGATGGCATCGCTGACCAGTCGAGCGGCCTCGTCCAGATCCGGCAGGCCGGCGGGCGGGAGGACCGCCTGCAGTCGATGATCGAGTTGTGCGGCCTCGGTAATGCCCCGCGCGGCGAGCACGCGGGCCAGCCGCGGGTTGAGATGTGCCAAGGCCTCGGTGGGTTCGCCCGCGGGGCGTCGCCGGATGCTGGCGACACCCAGAACGCGCGCGGCCTTGGGGCCGGCTTTTATCTCAGTGGTCATCGACCCACCCGCTGGAGCAGCCGGCGCCAGGCACGTCTCAGCGACGATTCCGGCTGCCATACCCCGCCCTGACCATCATCTAGGCGAATGCGCACGCCTGGACACTCGGCCTGCAGTCCCTCGAGCCAGGCATCGATAGAAGTCAGCTCTTCCTGGAAGCCCCCCAGATCGCCCTCCAGGCGGCACCACGCCGCCTCGGTCAGTAGCACGCGCACGGGCCTGCCGGCACGGATCGCCTCGCTTGTGGCCGCCACCTCGTCGTCTCGCCACGGGTTGGCCTCGAACGTGGCGAGCACGGCCGGCGAGTCGGTCAGGATCAGCCGCTCCCCGACGGGCGGTGACGGCAGTTCATCGGTCAGGGCACTCAGCCCATGCGGCCAGAAGCTGCTCAGAATGGGTTGGCCGTGGGCGGCGCGGCGGTCGTTGAGCGGTTGGGGGTAGAGCCACATCTGCAACTCGGTCAGCCATTGGCGCAGCAAGGGGTCACTGTGTTCCTCGTCGATAAACACGCCGGCGTTGCGGTTCAACAGGCAGGCCAGAGGCGCCCCGCCCCGCGTGAGGGCCGCGTTCGCCGGGCCGATCCCTTCCGGGCGCAATTGGGCCAGCAGGTAGAGCTGGCGACCCAGGCGAATGGCCTGCATGCCGTCTTCGGCCAGCCACGGGTTGAGCTTGGATAGCAACCCGTCGAGCTCCCCCTCGGTCAACGCGAGATAGCGGGGGCCGAGGGTGATGGCGTGATCGGTCTCGGGCTTGAGGTGAACCGGGTCGAAACACAGCAGCCGCTCGAAACCCTGCGCACGCCACTCGGCCACTTGTTGGGCAAACCCGGCGCGTGTGCCGCCGGCAAGGCGCCAGTCGCCCAGGGCGCGGGCCAGGGGATAATCGGGGGCGGTGATGGCAAGCGGCGTATCGGCGGACCCGGTCTCGTCCACGGCCGCCAGCGCGAGCGCATCGGGATCGTCACAGGCGATATCGTCAGGGCCTTCGACGGTCAATAAACCACGCTGGAACCGGCCACCGAGCAGATGGGGCAACGGGCGCTCGCCCGCCTCGGGGGCATCCAGACCCTCTCTCGGCCAGGTCCAGACGGGGTGCGAAAAGCCGCTCTGGTCATCGCCCGATGCGTCGAGCGGGTCAAGGCCCAGTACACCCAGTTCCACGTCAACGATTCCGCGCGTCACGCCTCGTCACCCAGCAAGGCATTATCCAGACCAAGCAACCGCCGGCCGCGGTGGTTGTGGCGAATGGAGAGCATGGCGGCGTATTCCGTCTCCACGTGCGCGATCGCCGCCATTGGCGCGTTCAGCACCCAGGCGCAGGCGACCCGCATGACAATCGCGTGCGAGAGCACCAGCACGGACTGGCCGGCGTGATTGGTCTCCAGGCGGGCAAGCCCGCGTGTGACGCGCTCGAAGAAATCGGCCATTGGCTCGCTGCCGGGCGGACGGCCGTCGACCGGGTCGGCGAGAAAGGCGGCGTGCTGTTCGGGGTAGCGCTCGGGGATCTCGGCATGCCGCAAGCCCTCCCAGGGGCCAAAGCCGATCTCGCGCAAGTCCGGGTCGACGACCAGTTGTAGTCCGCGGCGCTCGGCGACCGATGCGGCGAAGGCCTTGCAGCGACGCAGCGGCGAGGTGGCGACCACGTCCCAATCGGCCAACCCGCGCGCCTCGAGCATTTCCAGGCGTCGCTCGAGTTGCTGCCAGCCAAGGTCGCTCAACGGGTCGTCGACGGCATCGCCACGAAAGCGGCGGCCGCCGACGGGTTCGCCGTGGCGAATCAGGTCGAGTCGGGTGGTTTGAGAGGGCATGGACGCTCGGGGTTCGAATTCGAGGCGAGAGTCTAACAGCCGGGCGAGGGTCGCCGAGCGGGAAGCTCGGTTCGCCACAATCCGGTGAGAGCGGCTTGCGACGAACGGTGAGCGACGGCGGGCGCCGTCGGTCGGAAAGGAGGTTATCCGACCCGTGTCACTTCTTGCCGGCAACCAGCATGACCAGCCCAACAACGACGCTCACGCCACCGGCAATCCAGTAGATCATGGTGTTGTCGGTGTACTCGCCGGTGAACGCCTCGGAAAGTTGGTCTTCCAGACCTTGCGATGCCTGGTAACCGAAAAAGAGGAGGATGAGACCCAGTACAAGCAGGGCGATGCCGATAATTTGCTGCGTTTTCATGACGATTACTCCTGGAGCGGGAAACCGGGTCAAGTGTAGGCGGTCGTCCCAACCACTGCTTGGGCGTCTGAAACCTGCCGGATTGGTCGCGTGCCGAAAGAGAGCGGCAAGCGACCAATCCGGCGTTCGGTCACGGCACCCAGCCGATCATGGTGAGCACGGCCACCAGGGCCAACCCGAACAACAAGGCACGCAGCACGATGGCGTGGGCGGCTCGATACCAGGCGCGCTGGTCGGCGAGACAGGCGTTCTCGTCGAGGCATTCGTCGGCCCGCTCGACGTCGATCACGGCGTGACCCACCCGGGCGATCAGGCCGATCGACCCGGCCTCCCAACGATCCATGGCGCCGTGTTCGCGGCCCAGCACCGGGTCGCCACGCCAGGCATTCACCCCGCGCTGGAACGAGCCCGCCAGGAGCATCAGCACGGTGAACACCGGGGCCGCCGGTACAACGAGCAACGCATGCGCCTTCTTCTGCCAGCGGTGTAACCAGCCTGCCTTCGCCTCGTCTGCATCTCCCGGATCGCTCTCGCGCGCCAGCCACTCGGTCAGCCGATAAAAGAGCGCGCCGGCCGGGCCGAGCAACACGAACCAGAACAGCACCAGGAACCATTCGCTGAAGGCCAGCACGATGATGCGCTCGCCGGTCTGGCGGGTGGTCGCCGTGGCCGGATCGACCGGCGTGCCGTCGAACAGCACCCCCCGGGCCGACTCGACCGTCTCCTGATCCTCCCGGCCCGCCGCGTCCAGCAACTGCCGGTTGATCTCGGAGGTGTTGCGCGGGGTGATCACCAGCAGCAGCACGACCAGCGATACGAGCCAACCGATCCAGCCGTCACCGCCGGGGCCGAGCCACGCCAGCAAGACCAACGGCAGCAACAGCCAGACGATCAACCGGGCCGCGGTGGCGCCAATCATCCCGGCCAGCGTGTCGAACACCTCGACCGTGGCGCGATGCGGCCAACGATCGGCCCGCCATCGCTGGAACAATTCCAGGAATCGATCGAAGGCGATGACGAGTATCAGGATCAGGAGTTTCATCGCGTGGATACCCCAACGTTTGGCGGGAATGGAAAGGACGTCATGCGGTGGCAAGTCCGTCAGGCAGTCGGGAAGCCAGGTGCCCCCAGTCGAACGCCGGGCCGGGGTCGATCTTGCGGCCCGGGGCGATGTCACTGTGGCCACGCACGGCATGCACCGTTGGATAGGCGTGCTTGATTGCGGCGAGCACCTGGCCGAGCACTTCGTATTGCACGGCGGTGTAGGGCTCTGTGTCGGTCCCTTCGAGCTCGATGCCGATGGAGAAGTCGTTGCAGCGCGTGCGTTCGCCGTACCGCGACTGCCCCGCATGCCACGCGCGCCGATCGAAGGGGACGAACTGCGTGACCGAACCGTCACGATAGATCACGACATGGGCGGACACCCGCAGATCACGGATCTCATCGAAATAGGGGTGCTCGGCCGGATCGAGGTCATTGGTGAAAAACCGCTCGATGGCGGTGCCGCCGAACTCGCCCGGCGGCAGGGAGATGCCGTGGACCACCACCAGTTCGAGGCGCTCGTCGCGGGGACGCAGATCGTGGTTGGGCGAAGGGACATAGCGCACGCTGTCCAGGCGATGAGTGGCGGGATCGATATTCATTGCGGATCAGTCCTCAGTCCATTTGAGTGCGGCGGCCGGCCAGTGGGCCGACGACCACTCGCTGGCGACTTGTTCGTTCCATGCCTTGCCGCCCTGATGCGCGCAGAGGCCTTGTAATGCCACGTCGACGGTGGCCTCGCGCACGGCCTGCCGGTCGCCGGGGAAACGAAAGCGGGTCGCGAAGGCGACGATGCCCGACGCGGTCACCTCTGCGTCGACGGGTGAGCGATAGCCCCAGGCGATCCAGACCGTGCCGACCGGCTTGGTCTCGCTGCCACCCCCCGGCCCGGCCACTCCACTGATGGCGACGGCGTAATCGACATCGGCCCGCTCGATCGCCCCGCGCGCCATCGCCGTGACCACCTCGCCGGACACCGCGCCCACCTCGGCGAACAGGGAAGACGGCACCGCCAGGTCACGCTGTTTCGCGCGGTTGCTGTAGGTGACCCAGCCGCCCTCGAACCAGGCCGAGCTGCCGGCCCGTTCGGTCAGATTCGCCGCCAACAGCCCACCCGTGCAGGACTCGGCCACGGCCAGGTGCAGGCCACGCGCCTGGAGGGCCTCGCCCAGACACTGGATACGGGCGCGGCGATCGAGACCGTCGTCGGTCATCGCATCAAAGCCCGTCCAGTTGGGCGGTCGCTGCATTGGTTGGGCGTCTTCTGGCTCGGCCATCCTGCTTGCTTGTCCCTGGTGACGCCGGCTGCTCCCGAAGCAATCCGGGGGCCGGGTTTTGGTTACAATGCCGCGCATGACGAAACCGACATCGCCCCGCCCCGCCCCGTCCTCCCAGACGACCGGAGAGACCGACCCTCTCGGCGCGCATACCCCCATGATGCAGCAGTTTCTCGGGATCAAACAAGATTACCCCGACGTGCTGCTGTTCTATCGCATGGGCGATTTCTACGAGCTGTTTTTCGAGGACGCCCGTCACGCAGCGAGGCTGCTCGATCTCAACCTGACCCAACGCGGCACCTCGGCCGGCGAACCCATCCCGATGGCCGGCGTGCCGGTGCATGCCTACGAGGCGTACCTGGCGCGCCTGTTGAAGGCCGGCGAGTCGGTCGCCATCTGCGAGCAAGTCGGCGACGTGCAGGCCAAGGGGCCGATGAAGCGCGAGGTGGTCAAGGTGGTCACCCCGGGCACCGTCACCGATGAGGCCCTGCTCGAACAGCGCCAGGCCCATCGGCTGGTGGCGGTGGCGCGCACCCGTTCGCGGGGCCGTGAACGACTCGGCCTGGCGCACCTGGACCTTTCCAGCGGCCACTTCGCCATCATGGCGCCGAACGGACCGGACGAGTTGGCCACCGAGCTGGCCCGCGTCGACCCGCGCGAACTGCTGCTGCCCGAAGGGCTGCGCATCGAGGCGTTGACCGATAGCCTGTTCCGCGCCGAGGGGTTCAGCCGGGAACGCCCGATCTGGCACTTCTCGAGTGAGACGGCCACCGAACGGCTGTGCGCCCAGTTCGGCACGCGGGATCTGGCCGGCTTCGGCATTCATGCCGACAACCGCCAGTCTCTCGACGCGGCCCTGGGCGCGGCCGGGGCGCTGTGGCAGTACGTCAACGACACGCAGAAGACGCACCTCGGGCATATCGACGGGCTGGCCGTCGAGCAGACCAGTGATGCCCTGCTGCTCGACGTGCATACCCGCCGCCACCTGGAACTGTTCGAGGACAGCCAGGGGCGCCCGGACGGGGCGTTGATCGGCCTGCTCGACCGCACGGCCACCGGCATGGGCGCGCGCCGCCTGCGCGAGTGGCTGGCCCGCCCGCTGCGCGATCACGACGCACTCGCCGCCCGGCACCAGGCGATCGGCGAGCTGCGCGAGCGCCACCTGCCGGCCGCACTGTTCGACGCCCTGCGACAGGTCAATGACATCGAGCGGATCACCACGCGCATCGTGCTGGGCACGGCCCGGCCCCGCGATATGGCCGCCCTGCGTGACTCGTTGCACCAGTTGCCCTCCCTGACCGCCACCCTTGCCGCCTGCGACCAGCCGCTACTGACCACGCTGATCGACGAGCTGGCCGATCTGCCCGAGGTGCGCGAATTGCTGGATGCCGCGATTGCCGAAAAGCCCTCGGTCTGGCTGCGCGACGGCGGGGTGATCGCCGTCGGCTTCGACGAGGAGCTCGATCGACTGCGCGGGCTGTCCCAACGCGCCGACACCACGCTGACCGCCATGGAAGAGGACGCGCGGCGCCAGTCGGGCATCGACAACCTCAAGCTCGCCTACAACCGCGTCCACGGCTACTACTTCGAGGTGCCGCGCAGCCAGTCGGCGCGCATGCCGGAGACCTTCACCCGTCGCCAGACGCTTAAGTCCGTCGAGCGCTACACCAACGACACGCTCAAGACCTTCGAGCAGGAGGTGCTCACGGCGCGCGACCGATCGCTGGCCCGCGAGCGCGAATGCTTCGAGGGGCTGCTGGTCACCCTGGCCGGTCAGCAGGGCGAGTTGCGCCGGCGTGCCAATGCCCTGGCGGATCTGGACACGCTGGCCGCGCTGGCCGATGTCGCCGAACGCCACGGCTGGAACGCACCGCGCTTTCGCAAGGCACTGGGCGTGGATATCCGCCAGGGCCGCCACCCGGTGGTCGAGGCCAACAGCGAGGCGATCTTCGTGCCCAACGATGCCGAGCTGGCACCGGACCGGCGCATGCTGCTGATCACCGGCCCGAACATGGGCGGCAAGTCGACCTACATGCGCCAGACCGCGCTGATCGTGCTGCTGGCCCATGCCGGGGCGCACGTGCCGGCCGAGGGGGCCGAGATCGGACCCATCGACCGCATCTTCACCCGCATCGGCGCCTCCGACGATCTGGCCTCGGGGCGCTCGACCTTCATGGTGGAGATGACCGAGACCGCGGAGATCCTGCATCACGCCACCGAGCGCTCGCTGGTACTGATCGACGAGATCGGGCGGGGCACCTCGACCTTCGACGGCCTGGCCCTGGCGTGGGCGGTCGCCGAGCACCTGTTGCAGAAGAACCGCGCCATGACGCTGTTCGCCACCCACTACTTCGAGCTGACGACGCTCTCCGAGCAGTTCGAGACGCTGATCAACGTGCACCTCGAGGCGATCACGCACAACGGCGAGCTGGTGTTCCTGCATGGGGTGAAGGACGGCCCGGCCAACCAGAGCTACGGCATCGACGTCGCCCGGCTGGCCGGCCTGCCCCGCCCCACCATCCGGCGGGCGCGCGGGCTGCTGGAAAAACTCGAGTGGCAGTCCCATGCCGGCGGCGAGGTGCCGCAACTGGACCTGTTCGCGGCCGAAGCGCCCACCGAGATCGCCGAACCCGAGCCCGACCCGTTGCTCGAGGCCATCGACGCACTCGATCCGGACGAGCTCTCGCCGCGCGCCGCACTCGACCTGCTTTACGAGTGGAAGACGCACCGCGAGCAAGACCTCTGAGCCGCCCCTTGTTTCGAAAGATATACTGAGTCCATGCCATCATCCGCCGACCGACCGCTAGTCTCTCTTACCGTGGCCGGCATCGCCCGCCGTGACGACGAGTACCTGATCGTCGAGGAACGGATCCGCGGCCAGCGCTACCTCAATCAGCCGGCCGGGCACGTCGAGCCGGGCGAAACCCTGCTCGAGGCGGTGATCCGCGAGGTACGCGAGGAGACCCGCTTTGCCTTCGAGCCGACCGAACTGCTGGGGCTGTACCATGACAACCCGCACCAGGGTCGGCGCGTGCTGCGGGTGGCGATCATCGGCGACATCGGCGATGCCCCGGACGACGAGCCCCTCGACGAGGGCATCCTTGCCGCGCACTTCATGAGCCGCGAGGCGATCGAGCGCTCGGCCCTGCCGCACCGCTCGCCGTTCGTCACCGCCGCGATCCGCGACTTCGAACGGGGGCGCCGCTACCCCCTCGACCTGCTGAACTCGCTTTGATGACCGATACCCGTTTCGACAATCTGATCCCCCCGGCCCCGGCCGATGCCCCGCGCGTCATGGTGGGCATGTCCGGCGGCGTGGATTCCTCGGTGGCCGCCCTGCTTCTCAAGCAGGCCGGCTACCGCGTCGAGGGCCTGTTCATGAAGAACTGGGAGGGTGACGACGACGAGGATTTCTGCGCCGCCAAGGACGACATGCTCGATGCCATGGCGGTGGCCGACAAGCTCGGCATCGAGTTCCATTTCGTCAATTTCGCCGCCGAGTACTGGGACCGGGTCTTCGAGCACTTCCTGGCCGAATACCAGGCCGGACGCACGCCCAACCCGGACATCCTCTGCAATCGCGAGATCAAGTTCCGCGCCTTCCTCGACCATGCCCGCGCGCTGGGTGCCGATGCGATCGCCACCGGTCACTATGTACGACGGCTCGACGACGAGACCGGCGTGCACCTGGCGCGCGGCGTGGATGCCAACAAGGACCAGAGCTACTTCCTGCACGCATTGACGCGCGAACAGGTCGGCGCAGCCTATTTCCCGGTCGGTGAGCTGGAAAAGCCGCGCGTACGCGAGATCGCCGCTGCCCATGATCTCGTCACGGCGGACAAGAAGGACTCGACCGGTATCTGTTTCATCGGCGAGCGTCGGTTCGCCGATTTTCTCAAGACCTACCTGCCCGCCCAGCCAGGGCCGATCGAGACCCTTGACGGCGAACGACTGGGCACCCACCAGGGCCTGATGTACCACACCATCGGCCAGCGCCAGGGGTTGGGCATCGGCGGCACGAAAACCCATGGCGACGCGCCGTGGTACGTGGTGGGCAAGGATCTCGAGACCAACACGCTGCTGGTCGCCCAGGGCAAGAACCATCCGGCCCTGTTCGCCGACCGGCTGGAGGCCGAGCAGGTCCACTGGATCGAGCCGCCACCGACCGACCGGCCAATGAGCGCCAAGATCCGCTACCGTCAGCCCGATCAGGCAGTCAGCATCGAGCAGACGGGCGATCGCCTGATCGCCACGTTCGCCGAGCCACAACGGGCCATCACCCCCGGCCAGTCGGTGGTGTTCTATGATGGACCCATCTGTCTGGGCGGTGCGGTGATTACCCGCGCCCTGCCCCGGGACTGACTCTCGACACTCATCCAACCGATTCAGGACGCATGGCACAAGATACCGACGACCAATTGATCGCCATGGCCGGCATGACCCAGGCCGTCCAGTTGATCCAGACGCTCGCCTACGAAGGGCGTGTCGCCGATCAACAGGCGTTAGAGGGGAGCATTGGTTCGCTGTTCGCTTTCGACGCGCCCGACACGGCCAGCATCTACGGCGGCCTGCCCGGGGTGCGCTTCGGCATGACGCGCCTGACCGAACTGCTGGCCGGCAACTCGCGCGCGCCGCGTGATCTCGAGTTGACCCGCTACCTGGTCACGCTGTTTGCCGTGACCAAGGCCTTTCGTCGCGATGACGAGATGGCCGGCAAATTGTTCAGCCGACTCGAGGAACTCAAGCCGGCCTTCGATCAGCACGGCGCCGACAGTGGCCTGATGGCCGATCTGAACAACCTCTACCGCGGCACCCTGAGCAACCTGCCGCAAAAGTTCGTCATCAACGGCGAGAAGCATCACCTCGAGGACATGGCCATCTCCTCGTCGGTACGCGGACTGCTGCTCGCCGGGGTGCGTGCCACCATCCTGTTCGACCAGGTCGGTGGCCGACGCTGGCGCCTGCTTTTCCAGCGCGGCAAGTACCTGGCCCGTGCCGAGGAAATCGTTCGGCACCTCTGAACCGCCCGACAACCGGCCGCCCTTTTCACAGGATCATCGCATGCCCGAACAGCTGCTCCGGATGCTCACCGAACGCCACGCGGACGATCCGGTCGGCACGCTGGTTGCCACCATCGACTGGTTGCGTCCCGGTTCGGACGAGGATGCCTCGGCGGCAATCGAACGCATCGATCAATTGCAGGCGACGCTGGAGGCAAACCCCAGTGTGCAGGCGGCCCTTCATGAGCGCCTCGGGGATTGGCTCGACGAGGCGCGATTCTTCCAGATCCTGGCCGGCCTCGGCCTGTTCTCGCGACGCGGCTTCCTGCGGGAGCTGGGCCAGCGGGTCTACGAGCGCCTGAATCCGGCACCGGCCGACCCGATGAGCGTGCGTGACGTGTTCTACCTCGCATTCCACGAGGCCGATGATGGTGACTGGGTGGCACAGGTGCCGCCGGCCTGCTGGGTGAGGCTGATGCGGGCGCTCTGGCCCTGGTCGCCGGACGACGCCGGCCAGAAAGGCAGGGATCGGCTCACGCGCGAGACGCTTTACGCCGTGGAGATGCTCGCCATCTGGATCGCCGCCGAGGAGTTCGAGCCCGACATCCTGCGGCTCGACCCGAGCATGGCGACACGCGATTCCAGTTTCATCGCCCTGCAGCGAGAAGTGGGCGCGTACGTGCGCGACTACGGCGGCTGGATGGACGGCAAGCTCGAGGACTTCCACGACGATGCCCACATCCGGGTCCTGCTCGAGCAATGCACCGAGGAAATCGAACGCCTGCAACGCCGCGCGGTCACGCGTGGGACCAGTATCGCGTTGACCCATCTGCTGGAGCGACTCGGCCAGACCATCGATCGGATCGAACGACTACTCGACATCCTCGATCCCAAGGCATGCGAGCAGTGCAACGCACGATCGACGGCCCTGTTCACCGAGCTGGTCGAGGCCAGCTCCGAACGTCGCGGTATCCGCCCGCTGATCCGCCGCAGCGTGCGTCAACTCGCGCGCAGCGTCACCGAGAACGCCAGTGACAAGGGCGAACACTACATCGCTGGCGACCGACCCGCCTACTACCGAATGCTGGCCTCGGGGCTGGCCGGCGGGCTGATCATCGCCATGATGGCGCTACTGAAGATTCACATCCTGGAGAGCGACTTTGCGCGCCTCTCTGAAACCGTGCTGGTGAGTCTCAATTACGGGCTGGGCTTCGTCCTGATTCACATCCTGCACGGAACCGTGGCCACCAAGCAGCCGGCGATGACGGCGGCGAGCATCGCCGAGCAGGTCGAACAGGGCGAACACGGCCGGGCAAACCCCCGCAAGCTCGCCGATCTCCTGCTGCGCGTGGGACGCACCCAGTTCGTCGCCATCGCCGGCAACGTCATTGCCGCACTTACGCTTGCCTACCTGATCGCGTGGTTCTGGCAACAGCAGGCGGGTGTCACCCTGATTGGCCCGGAACGGGCCGCGTACATGCTCGAGGGCATCAATCCCGTGACCGGCCTGGCCCTGTTCTATGCCGCCATTGCCGGCGTCTGGCTCTTCCTCTCGGGCCTGATCGCGGGGTTTTTCGACAACCGGGCCGCGTATCTGGGCCTTGAAGCGCGGCTGCGTGAACACCCGCTGCTGCAACGTTTGCTGCCGCAGGGAGCCCGTCACCGGCTGGCTGCCTACATCGATGGCCATTACGGCGCCCTGATCAGCAACTTCGCCTTCGGCGTGATGCTCGGCTCTACCGGCTATGTGGGCTACCTGCTTGGCCTGCCACTCGACATTCGCCACGTCGCCTTCTCGTCGGCGGATCTGGGCTACGCGATGTCGCACGAGTTCGTCGGGCCGCTGATGTTCGTCCTGTTGCTGGGCTTCGTGCTGCTGATCGGCGCGGTCAACCTCACGGTGAGCTTCGCCCTGGCGCTCAACGTCGCCCTGCGGGCGCGCGGTACCCGCATCGCCCGGCCCCGCAACCTTGCGCGGGCGTACTGGCAACTGATCCGTGAGCGCCCGGCAAGCCTGGTCTATCCACCCGCCGGGCCTAATGTCGAATCACCGGATGCGGCGTCCGACAGTGCCGAACCGGAATCCGCATCCAGCGAGCAGCCCGGCGATCAATCGACAGGCCGCCAGTGACAGCCTGTGAGAAGCCGCCCTCCCCTTCGCGCATCGGACAACGGGGCGGCGGGGCAACGGACAAGGAAACGACCGAGCAGGCCCACCGCCTCCGGCTTAGGTCGTAGCGACAACACGACAAAGCAACCAGACAAGAAAAACCGCCAGTGAGCCTTGCTCGACTGGCGGTTTTTCATGCGTAGGCGATCCCGCGGGCGGGCTAAGGACCTGTCAGACCTGTAGGTGTTTCCGCAACTGGTACTGCCAGATAAAGCCGATCACCGAGAAGACGGCGAAGATGCAGGCCGACACGGCCCAGAACTCCCAGCCCTTGGGCTCAATACCGCCGATCGAGTATTCGATATAGAGACCCGTGCCCATGCCGGTGACGAAGTAGACCAGCCATTCGACGATCCGCCACCAGAACGACTTTTGGCGGCCCGGCTCGACCACCGGGATCGCCAGGAACAGTCGCTGATTGATGAACGGCAGGTTCGCCAGGACGAACAGCCCGATCAGGTAGCTCGCGATAATCCAGTCGGCGATCATGTAGGCCTCGTTTCGATGGCGTGTGAGAGTGTCGGGTTACAGTCCGAAGGCACCGGCCGTCAGTGCGGTCAGGCCGGTCGGGTACAGGCCGAAGATCAGCATCGAGGCGCCGCTGAGCACCAGCACGCCTCGTACATTGAGATCGGCCTGGATGGGGCTGGTGTCCTCCGGCTGGTCAAAGTAGACCATCTTGACCGCGCGCAGGTAGTAGAACGCCCCGATCACCGCCGTGACCACGGCGAAGGTGGCGAGCCACCACAGGCCCACCCCGACGATCGACTGCAGCACGGCCAGTTTCGCCCAGAAGCCGAAGGTGAACGGGATGCCGGCCATCGAGAACATCAGCAACAGGAAGACGAATGCCATCACCGGGCTACGATCGTTGAGCCCCTTCAGGTCGTCCATGCTCTCGGCCTCGAAGCCCTGGCGGGCCAGCAGCAAGATGATGCCGAAGCCACCGATGGTCATCACGGCATAGGCGATGGTGTAGAACAACGCGGCGGCGTACCCCTCGTTGGTACCGGCCAGCACACCCAGCAGGATGAAACCGACGTGACCGATGGTCGAGTAGGTCAGCATCCGCTTGAAGCTGGTCTGCGCAATGGCGACCACGTTGCCGATCGCCATCGACAGCATCGCCACGACGATCAGCATCGGCTGCCAGTCGGCGAACAACGGCCCCATGCCATCGACCAGCAGGCGCATCACCAGGGCGAGCGCGGCGACCTTCGGTGCGGCGGCCAGATACAGCGTCACGGCCGTGGGCGCCCCTTCGTAGACGTCGGGCAACCACATGTGGAACGGGGCGATGCCCATCTTGAACACCGCGCCGACCACGATGAGCACCAAGGCGGCCTTGAGCGCCATCGAGTCCTCACCGCCGGCGACCGACTCGGCAATCGCGGTCAGGGTCAGGTCACCGGTCACGCCGTAGAGCAGCGACATGCCGTAGAGCAAGATGCCCGAGGCCAGTGCACCCAGCACGAAGTACTTCATCGCTGCCTCGGAGGCGCGACCGTCGTCACGCTTAAAGGCGGTCATGGCATACAGCGCGAGCGACATCAGCTCCAGGCCGAGATAGAGCAGCAGCAGGTGGTTCGAGGAGATGGTGATCATCATCCCCAGCACGCCGAACAGGCCGAGCATGTAGTACTCGCCCTTGTCGATGCCGCGCTGGCGCAGGTAGGTGCGCGAGATGACGAACACCGCCGCGACCAGCACGTAGACCACCAGCTTCATCAGATCGGCCATGGGATCGTTGACCACCATGTCGCCGAAGCTCATCCGCACGCTGTCATCCATCTGCACC
This sequence comes from Guyparkeria halopsychrophila, assembly GCF_044582135.1. NCBI lineage: Bacteria > Pseudomonadati > Pseudomonadota > Gammaproteobacteria > Chromatiales > Thioalkalibacteraceae > Guyparkeria > Guyparkeria halopsychrophila. Next base: position 16,957 of record NZ_JBDODP010000011.1, read on the forward strand.
AGCGTGATCACGAACAGCGCGACCAGGGTGAGGATGGAGAGCACGAAGCTCACCGTCGGCCCGCGCTTGGGCAGGAACGGATCGACGAGCAGGATCAGGCACGCCATCGCCGCGAGGACGATTTCGGGAAGGACCGGTTGCAGGTTCAGTGAGGCGAGTGTCATAGGGAACGTCTTACAACTTGGTGGTCAGCGCCTGTTGCGCCAGGTTCTCGATCGAGGCGTGCATGACCTCGACCAGCGGGTTCGGCCAGACGCCGATCAACACGATCAGGAATGCGAGCACACCCAGCATCCAGGCCTCGCGGAAGTTCAGGTCTTGAAGGGTCTTCACCCCTTCATTTTTCACCTCGCCGAAGATCACGCGCTTGACCATCCACAGGGTGTAGGCCGCACCGATGATCAGGGTGAGGGCCGCGGCGAACGCAATCCAGAAGTTCGCCTTGAACGCCGCGAGGATGACCATGAACTCGCCGACGAAGCCCGAGGTGCCCGGCAGGCCGACGTTGGCCATCGCGAACAAGACCACCAGCGCGCCGAACCACGGCATCGTGTTGACCACCCCGCCATAGGCCGAGATGTCACGGCTGTGCAGCCGGTCGTAGAGCACGCCGATCGAGAGGAACATCGCCGCGGAGATCAGGCCATGGGAGATCATCTGCACCATCGCGCCCTCGAGCGCCAGGGTCACGCCACTGGCCGAGGTGTTGTCCGGATTGGCAACGATCATGTAGATCAAGAACAGGCCGAGGGTGACAAAGCCCATGTGCGAGATCGACGAGTAGGCGACCAGTTTCTTCATGTCCGACTGGACCATTGCCACTAGGCCGATGTAGACGATCGCGATCAGCGACAGCGCGATCACCAGCCAGTCGAGCGTCGCCGCGGCGTCCGGCGTCATTGGCAGCGAGAAGCGCAGAAAGCCGTAACCACCGATCTTGAGCATGATCGCCGCCAGGATGACCGAGCCGCCGGTGGGCGCCTCGACGTGCGCATCCGGCAACCAGGTGTGCACCGGCCACATGGGGATCTTGACCGCGAAGGCAATCAGGAACGCCAGGAAGATCAGGATCTGCTCGGTCAGCGTCAGCGGCAATTCGTGCAGCACCGGGATGGCGAAGCTGCCGGCCTGGAAGTACATGTAGATCAGCGCGACCAGCATGAACACCGAGCCGAGGAAGGTGTACAGGAAGAACTTGATCGTCGCGTACACCCGCTGCGGGCCACCCCAGATCCCGATGATGATGAACATCGGGATCAGCATGGCCTCGAAGAAGAAGTAGAAGACGATGGCGTCCATCGCGGCGAAGGTGCCGTTCATCATCCCTTCCATGATCAGGAACGCGGCCAGGTACTGGTGGGCCTTGTCCTTGATCACTTCCCAGGCGGCGACCACCACGAGGATGGTGGTGAAGGTGGTCAGCACGATCAGCGGCATCGAGATGCCGTCGACGCCCAGCGCGTAGTTGATGCCGAAGGCCGGAATCCACGGCAGGTGCTCGACGAACTGCATCGCGGCGGTCTGGGTGTTGAAGCCCACGATCAGGCCGAGGCTGATCACGAAGACCACGACGGAGACGATCAGCGCGAACCAGCGCGCCGAGGTGGCACGCCGTTCGCCGAACAGCATGACGGCAAGGCCTGCCGCGATCGGCAACCAGACGAGCAGGCTCAGTATGGGCCAGGAGGTCAGCATCGAACCGTTATCCTTCGCTTGTTATCGGTATGGGCGTTACGCGCCAATGAACACGATCCAGGTCATCAGCCCGATCAGGCCGAGGATCATGACGAACGCGTAGTGGTAGAGGTAACCGGTCTGGATCAGGCGCCAGGTGCGGGCCATGTAGCCCACCAGCGCGGCCGTGCCATTGACCAGCCAGCCGTCGATCGCCCGCAGGTCTGCGCCCTGCCAAAGACCACGACCCAGCAGCCGGGAGCCGCCGGCGATGACGGTGTTGTTGAAGCTGTCGAAGCCGTAGCCCTCGTCGAGGATTCGCTTGGGCCAGGCGAACACGCGGGCGAACAGCGGCGGCAGCACCTTCGGCATGCCCAGGTACATGATCGCCGCCAAGGCCACACCGGCCAGCGCCATCCAGACCACCGGCGTGGTCCAGCCGTAGAGGAACATGCCCCAGGCGCCCTTGAACTGGTCTTCCAGGGTGGCCATCGCACCATGAGTGGCAAGTACGCGGATCGAGTCATCGAAGTAGGCGCCGAACAGCCACGGCTCGACCACGAGGAAACCGATAATCAGCGATGGCACGGCCAGCAGCATCAGCGGCACGGTGACCACCTTGGGCGATTCCTTGGCGTGCGATTCGGTGTGGGCATCCATCCGCGACTCGCCGAAGAACACCAGGAACAGCATGCGGAAGGTGTAGAACGCGGTCACGAACACGCCGATGAACAGCGCCCAGTAGGCGAACTCCGCCCCCGGCAGCTCGGAGGCAGCCACGGCGTAGATGATCGACTCCTTCGAGTAGAACCCGGAGGTGCCGGGGAGGCCGATCAGCGCCAGTGCCCCGATAAAGAAGGTCGCGAAGGTGATCGGCAACTTCTTCGCCAGCCCGCCCATCTTGCGCATGTCCTGCTCGTGGTGCAGCGCGATGATCACGGAGCCCGCCGCCAGGAACAGCAGTGCCTTGAAGAAGGCGTGGGTCATCAGGTGGAACAGCGCCGGGCTGTAGGCCGAGACGCCCAGTGCTGCCGTCATGAAACCGAGCTGCGAGAGCGTCGAGTAGGCGATCACGCGCTTGATGTCGTGCTGGACGATGCCCAGCAGGCCCATGAAGATCGCGGTCACCGCGCCAATCACCAGGATGAACGACAGTGCGGCGTCGGACAGCTCGAACAGCGGCGAGAAGCGCGCCACCATGAAGATGCCGGCGGTGACCATGGTCGCCGCGTGGATCAGTGCCGAGATCGGCGTCGGGCCTTCCATGGAATCCGGCAGCCACACGTGCAGCGGCACCTGCGCGGACTTACCCATCGCGCCGATGAACAGCAGGATCGCGATCACGCTGATCAGCGACCACTCGACGCCCGGCCAGTACTCAACCGTGATGTCGGCCAGTTCGGGCAGCCGCTCGAACACGGTCGCGTAGTGCAACGAGTCGGTGTACGCCAGGATCGCGGCGATGCCGAGCAAAAAGCCGAAATCACCCACCCGGTTGACCAGGAAGGCCTTGAGGTTGGCGAAGATCGCCGACTCGCGCTTGTACCAGAAGCCGATCAATAGGTATGAAACCAGGCCAACGGCTTCCCAGCCGAAGAACAACTGCAACAGGTTGTTCGCCATCACCAACATCAGCATCGAGAAGGTGAACAGCGAGATGTAGCTGAAGAAGCGCTGGTAGCCGGGATCATCGTGCATGTAGCCGATGGTGTAGATGTGCACCATCAGCGAGACGGCGGTAACCACCACCATCATCATCACGGTGAGGTTATCGACCAGGAACCCGATATTGAACTCGAACAGGTCCGAGGCGATCCAGGTGTAGACGGTCGCGTCGAACGTCGACAGCCCGCCGAAGACGTGCATATAGAAGGCGTACAGGGACGCGGCCAACGCGATCGCCACGCCGATGATGGTCACCCAGTGGGCGCCGGACCGACCGATCTGTCGTCCGAACAGGCCCGCGATGATCGAGGCGATCAGCGGGGCAAGTACGACGGCAAGGTAAACCTTTTCCATTGGATCAGCCCTTCATCTCGGTCAGGTCTTCGACGTTGATCGTGCGTCGATTGCGGAACAGCGTCACCAGGATCGCCAGACCGATCGCCGCCTCGGCCGCGGCCACGGTCAGGACGAAGAACACGAACGCCTGGCCGTCGATATCACCGGAGAAATGCGAGAACGCCACGAAGTTGACGTTCACCGCGAGCAGCATCAGCTCGATGGCCATCAGAAGCACCAGCACGTTCTTGCGGTTGAGGAAGATGCCGGCGACGCTGATCGAGAACAGCAGACCGCCGAAGATCAGGAACTCGGACAGGCTGATCATGACGTTTCCTTATCCTGGTTGGCTTTGGAGTCACCCGCGACATCACCACGGCGGGTCTTGTCATCATCCAGCTCGGCAATGCGTACGCGATCCTCGGCCCGCACACGCACCTGGGCGTCGATGTCCTGGTAGTGGACGCCCGGGCGGCGGCGATGGGCGAGCGCGATCGCCGCCACGATGGCGACCAGCAGGATGAATGCCGCGATCTCGAACGGGTAGACGAACTTCGTGTAGAGCACCTGGCCGATGGCGCGCGTGTTACCCGCGTCCGCCGCAGCCGGCTCCGATGCCGGGTAGAGCTCCAGCCCGAAGGTCGCCGGGCCGAGGATCAAGGCCAGTTCGACGATCATTACCAGCGCGACCAACACGCCCACCGGCAGGTTGCGGATGAAGCCCTCGCGCAACGGCGCGATATTGACGTCGAGCATCATCACCACGAACAGGAACAGCACCATCACCGCGCCGACGTAGACGAGCAGCAGCACGATGCCGAGGAACTCCGCCTCCATCAATATCCAGATCAGCGCGGTGGAGAAGAACGTCAGCACCAGGAACAGGGCGGCGTGCACCGGGTTCCTGACCGTCACCACCCGGATGGCGGCGACCACCGCGACCGAGGCAAATACGTAGAAAAGGATCTGGTAGAGCGACATGACTATCCTTCTGCTGGGAGCGGGTGTCCGCCCCTGAGCCGGTTGACCGTTGTTTCGTTCGTTGTTTCAGGTGCGGGGCGCCGTGCCACGACCGGACGGGACGTTACCACGACCACCGCCCGCCGGCACGTCACCCCGTACCGATTACCCGTTGCCGGTAAACATCACCGGTACGCGGCATCCGCAAGGCGGTCCGCCGCGATCTGTGGCTCGAGGCGGTCACCAATCTCGAGGAGTTTCTCCTTGGTCATGATGTTCTCGCCACGATTCTCGAAGTGGTACTCGTAAACCCTTGTCTCGACAATCGAATCCACCGGGCAGGCCTCTTCGCAGAAGCCGCAGTAGATGCACTTGAACAGGTCGATGTCGTAGCGCGTGGTCCGGCGCGTGCCGTCCTCGCGCTGCTCGGATTCGATGGTGATCGCCAGCGCCGGGCAGACGGCCTCGCAGAGCTTGCAGGCAATGCAGCGCTCTTCGCCGTTGGCGTAGCGGCGCAGCGCGTGCAGACCACGGAAACGCGGCGACTGCGGGGTCTTCTCCTCCGGGTACTGGACGGTGTACTTGTGACCGAAAAAGTACTTGCCGGTCACCGACATGCCGAGCAACAGCTCCCACAGGAACCACGTCTTGAAAAAATGCTTGATCGCGTTCATTGCAGGCTTCCCCTTAACCGAACCACGGGCCGACTTCAAAGTAGAAGAATGCGCCTTCCACCACGATCCAGAGAATGGTTACCGGAATAAAGACCTTCCAGCCCAGTCGCATGATCTGGTCGTAGCGGAACCGCGGAAAAGTCGCGCGGAACCAGATGAAGACGAACAACAGAACCGAGATCTTGAGTATGAACCAGACGATACCCGGCACGAAGGCGAACGCCGGCTCGAGGAACGTGCCCTGGAACGGTGACAGCCAGCCACCCAGGAACAGCACCGCGGCCAGCGCCGAGATCAGGATCATGCTGGCGTACTCGGCCAACATGAACAGGGCGAAGGCGATGCCCGAGTACTCGACGTGGAAGCCGGCGACGATTTCCGATTCACCCTCGGAGATATCGAAGGGAGCGCGGTTGGTCTCGGCCACGCCGGAGACGAAGTAGACAACGAACATCGGCAACAGCGGCAGCCAGTACCAGTGGATGATGCTGCCCTCCTGGCCACGCACGATCTCGGAAAGGTTCAGGCTCCCGGAGACCATCAGCACGCCGACCAGCGCAAAGCCCATCGCCAGCTCGTAGGCGACCTTGTGGGCCGCCGAGCGCATGCCGCCGAGCAGTGCGTATTTCGAGTTCGAGGCCCAGCCGGCCAGGATCACGCCGTAGACGCCGGCCGCGCCGATCGTCAGCACGTACAGCAGCCCCGCGTTGATGTCGGCCAGCACCCAGCCGTCGTCGAACGGGATGACCGCCCAGGCGACCAGCGCGGCCACCAGCATCAGGATCGGCGCGAGGTAGAAGATGAACTTGTTGGCGACCGTCGGGGTGATCACCTCCTTGAACATCAGCTTGAACACGTCGGCGAACGGCTGGAACAGCCCGCGCGGGCCGACCCGGTTGGGGCCGATACGTACGTGCATGTAGCCGATGACCTTGCGCTCGGCCAGCGTCAGGTAGGCGACGGCAAGCACAACCGGCAAGACAATCACCAACGTGAGCAGCACGTGCACGACGAAGTACTGCCAGGACGGCGACATCCAGCCGATGACCGGGGAAAGCCATTCGGTGATCATGCGGCGACCTCCACCTGAATTTCGACCTTGCCGGGACGCGCGGCCAGTTCGCCGGCATGCATGCCGCTGAACACGACGACGCTGCCCGGCATGACGCGCGGATCAACGCGAATCGGCAATTCAGCGCGCAAGCCATCCTGTTCGATCATCGCGGTCAGGTCATCGGCCCACCCTTCGCGCTCAGCGTCGGCCGGATTGACCAGCACGTGCCGCTGCATCTCGGCCTTTTCGGTGCCTTGCAACGGCGCGGCGCGGCGGATTACCGGATCGATGCCGTACATCGCCACCGCGGCAATGCGCTGATAACCGCCCTGCCCAGCCATTGCCGGCAGTTCGAAGCGGGCATCGGCAAGCGACGTGGTCTTGTTCTCGAGTGCGACTTCCTGGCAATGCCCCTGGATCTCGCGGCGCACCTCGGTGACCGCCATGTAATCGAAGCCGTTGAGGTCGAGCAGGTTGCCCAGCACCCGCAGGATCTTCCAGGCCGGACGCGACTCGCCCAACGGACGAACCGAGCCGTTCACCGACTGCCAACGACCTTCGCCGTTGACCCAGGTGCCGGCGGTTTCGACCGCGGTGCCCATTGGCAAGAGCACGTCGGCGTAACGCTTCATCGCCGGGGTGACGTAACTGGTGATGGCGACCACGCAACCGGCCTGTTCCAGGCGTGCGATTGCCGCCTGACCCGCCGCCGAGTCGTATTCCGGCTCGACGCCCTGCAGAATCATCGCCTCGCAGGGCTCGGCCAGCATGTCCGCGGCATGACGACCGTGACCGACGGCATCCGCACCACCAGCGGCACGATGCGGCACCGCACCGGCCAGCCAAGCGCCGGCGGCGTTGCCGCCCTGGGCGACGATGCCCAGTTGAGCGCCGGTCAGACGCGCCAGCTCGGCGGCCACGGCACGCATCGCGGCGAAGTCGGGGGCATTCTGTGCCACGGCACCGAAGAAGATCGCGGCGTTCCCGGCCTCTTTCAGTTCGTTGACAATCGCCGCGGCGTCCTCGATCTCGGCGACCGGGTGATCGGACAGATTCGACGGGATCTCACCACCGGCCGCCTTGAGCAGGGCGAGCAGGCTGCCCAGCTCACCGCCGTCGGCCACCTTGCTCGGGGCTTGGCGCGCCGGGAAGGTCAGATCCTGTTGGTAGGGATGGATCAGGGTGACCCGTGCCTGGTTGTTCAGCGCGGTCTGGCGCAGGCGGTGGGCAAACAGCGGCACCTCTTCACGCACTGCCATACCGACCGTCACGGCCGCGTTCAGATCGGCGATCGCCGGAATATCCATGCCCAGCCACGGCATGACCGGATCGTCGGCATCGCCGGAGAAGTCGGTCTGACGCAGACGGTGATCGATGTTGTTCGAGCCCATGCCGCGGACGATGCGCGCGGTCAGGTACTGCTCCTCGAGGCTCGCGTTGGGCGAGACCAACGCGCCCAGCGAGGCCGGACCCTGTTTGTTCACGATCTGTTGAATGCCCTGAGCGGCAGCGTCGAGCGCCTCTTCCCAGCTCACGGCAACCCAGTCGCCGTCACGCTTGACCATCGGACGGGTCAGGCGATCGTCGGTAAACAGGCCGGTGTAGGCATAGCGATCGCGGTCGGCGATCCAGGTCTCGTTGACCGCATCGTTTTCGCGCGGAACGGTGCGCATTACCCGCCCGTCGCGGGTGTGGATATAGAGATTCGAGCCGAAGGCATCATACGTCGACAGGTGCTTGTGCTGCACCAGTTCCCAGGGACGGTGCGTGTAGCGCGACGGCTTGGCCGTCAGCGCGCCGACCGGGCACAGGTCGATGACGTTGCCGGAAAGCTCCGAGGTCACGCTTTTGGAGATGTAGGTGCCGATCTCCATCTGATCGGTACGACCGGTCGCGCCCAGTTCCTTCAGGCCGGCGATTTCCTCGCCGAAGCGCACGCAGCGTGTGCAGTGAATGCAACGGGTCATGTCGGTGGCGATCAGCGGACCAATGTCCTTGTCCTTGACCACACGCTTGGCCTCGGAGTACTGACCGACGCCCTCGCCGTAGCCCATGGCCACGTCCTGGAGCTCGCACTCGCCGCCCTGATCGCAGATCGGGCAGTCGAGCGGGTGGTTGATCAGCAGGAACTCCATGGTCGAGCGCTGGGCGTTAATCGCCTTGGGGCTACGCGTGGAGACCTTCATGCCCTCGGAAATCGGTGTCGAACAGGCCGGCAACGGCTTGGGCGCGCGCTCGACCTCCACCAGGCACATGCGGCAGTTGGCCGCGATCGACAGCTTGCGGTGATAACAAAAGCGCGGGATGTTGATCCCGGCCTTGTCCGTCACCTCGATCAGCATGTCCCCCGGGTTGCCCTGGAGGGTCATGCCGTCAACTTCAAAGGTAATCTGCTCGTCACTCATACCTGGAAACCTGATTGCACGGCCGGCCTTAGGCCGCCTGGGATGCGCGGTCGACCATGCTGTGGCCGTGCTTGATGTAGTACTCGAATTCCGGTCGGAAGTGCTTGATAAAGCTCCGAACCGGCGTGGCGGCGGCATCACCGAAGGCGCAGATGGTGCGTCCCTCGATCTTGCTGGCCACGTCGTCGAGACGGTCGAGATCCTCGAGCGTGCCCTTGCCGTCGATGATCCGGTTGAGCATGCGGTACAGCCAGCCGGTACCCTCGCGGCACGGCGTGCACTGGCCACAGGATTCCTTGTAATAGAACTGCGCCACGCGGCGCAGCGCCTTGACCATGCAGGTGTCTTCATCCATGACGATCAACCCGCCCGAGCCCAGGAACGTGCCCGACTTGGCAATCGAGTCGTAGTCCATGTTGGTCTCGAGCATGATCCCGCCCGGGATCACCGGCGACGAGGTGCCGCCCGGGATCACGGCCTTGCACTTCTTGCCACCGCGCATGCCACCGGCCATTTCCAGCAGGTCGGCAAACGGGGTGCCCATCGGGATCTCGAACACGCCCGGCTTGTTGACGTGGCCCGATACCGACCAGATCTTCACGCCGCCACTGTTGGGCACGCCCAGATCGGCGAACCATTGGCCGCCATTGCGCATGATCGCCGGCACGGAGGACAGCGTCTCGGTGTTGTTGACCGTGGTCGGCCGACCGTACAGGCCGAAGTTGGCCGGGAACGGCGGCTTGAAGCGCGGCTGGCCCTTCTTGCCCTCGAGCGATTCAAGCAGCGCTGTTTCCTCGCCACAGATGTAGGCGCCGGCGCCCAGGGAACCGTATAGGTCGAAGTCGATGCCCGAGCCCTGGATGTTCCCGCCCAGCACGCCGTACTCGTACGCTTCCCGGACGGCCTGTTCGAAGCGCTCGAACACCAGGTCCGAGAACTCGCCGCGCATGTAGTTGTAGCCCTTGGTCGCGCCGATGGAGTAGCCGGCGATCGCCATACCCTCGACCAAGGCGTGCGGGTTGTTCATCAGGATCTGGCGATCCTTGAAGGTGCCCGGCTCGGATTCGTCCGAGTTGCAGACGATGTATTTCTGCCCCGGGGCGTTGCGCGGCATGAACGACCACTTGAGCCCGGTCGGGAAACCGGCCCCACCGCGACCACGCAGATTCGAGGTCTTGATCTCCTCGATGACCAGCGCCGGGTCGGTCTTTTCCTCGAGGATCTTCTTCCAGGCCTGGTAGCCGCCGGAGGCAAGGTAGGCCTCCAACGACCACGGCTGCTCGTGTTCGAGCGTGGCAAAGCAGACCGGGGTGTGACTGACGTAATTGAAACTCATGGCGTCAATCCAGCTTGTCGAGAATTTCGTCGACCCTCTCGGGCGTCAGATTCTCGTAGTAAACGTGATCGACCTGCATCATCGGACCGCCGCCGCAGGCCGCCAGGCATTCCTCTTCCTGCTTCAACAGGATCCGGCCGTCGGGCGTCGACTCACCGGTCTTGATGCCGAGCTTTTTCTCGCAATGATCGACGATCTCGTCGGATCCCATCAGCGAGCAGGCAATGTTCGTGCAGACCGAGACGTGATGACGCCCGCAGGGCTTGGTCTCGATCATGGAGTAGAACGAGGCCACCTCGTAGACCGAGATCGGCTCCATCCCGAGGTACTCGGCGATCGCGTCCATCAGATCGACGGTGACGTGACCGTCGTTCTGGTGCTGCGCAATTCGCAGCGCGGCCAGCGAGGCCGACTGCTTCTGGTCCTCGGGGTAGCGCGCGAGCCAGCCGTCGATTTCCTCGCGGCTGTGATCGGTCAGCAGGTGGAGTTTGCTCTCGGTCATCAGCGGTCGACCTCTCCGAATACGATGTCCTGGGTGCCGAGGATTGCCACGACGTCGGCCAGCATGTGCCCACGTGACATCTCGTCGAGACCCGACAGGTGGGCAAACCCCGGCGCCCGAATCTTGAGACGATACGGCTTGTTGGCCCCGTCGGAAACCAAGTAAATGCCAAATTCGCCCTTCGGGTGTTCCACGGCGGCATAGGCCTCGCCGCGCGGCAGGGTATACCCCTCCGTGAACAGCTTGAAGTGGTGAATCAGCGACTCCATGTCCGCCTTAACCTCCTCGCGGCGCGGCGGGACAACCTTGTGGTCGTCAGCCATCACCGGGCCCGGGTTCTTGCGCAACCAGTTGATGCACTGGCGGATGATGCGGTTGGACTGCCGCATCTCCTCGACGCGCACCAGGTAGCGGTCGTAGCAGTCGCCGTTCTTGCCCACCGGGATGTCGAAGTCGAGCTGGTCGTAGACCGCGTAGGGCTGGTGCTTGCGCAGATCCCATTCGATGCCGGAGCCGCGCAGCATCGGGCCGGTAAAGCCCATCTGCAGCGCGCGTTCCTTGGAGACCACGCCGATATCGACGGTGCGCTGTTTCCAGATGCGGTTGTCGGTCAGCAGCGTCTCGTACTCGTCGACATACTTCGGAAAACGGTCGGTGAAGTCCTCGAGGAAGTCGAGCAACGAGCCCTGGCGCGCTTCGTTCATGCGATTGACGTCGCGCTCGCTGTGCCACTTGGAGGCCTGGTACTTGGGCATCGAGTCCGGCAGGTCACGTGCCACGCCACCCGGGCGGTAGTAGGTGGCGTGCAGGCGGGCCCCGGAGACCGCCTCGTAGCAGTCCATCAGATCCTCGCGCTCACGGAAGGCGTAGAGGAATACCGCCATGGCGCCGATATCGAGCGCGTGCGCCCCCAGCCAAAGCAGGTGGTTGAGGATGCGGGTGATCTCGTCGAACATCACCCGGATGTACTGGGCGCGCTCGGGGATCTCCAGATCCAGCAACTGCTCGATGGCGCGCACGTAGGCGTGCTCGTTACACATCATCGAGACGTAATCGAGTCGGTCCATGTAACCGATCGACTGGTTGTAGGGCTTGCTCTCGGCGAGCTTCTCGGTCGCGCGGTGCAGCAACCCGATATGCGGGTCGGCGCGGACGACGGTTTCACCGTCCATCTCGAGCACCAGGCGCAGCACCCCGTGGGCCGACGGGTGCTGGGGACCGAAATTCAGGGTGTAGTTGGCGATTTCCGGCATCTATCAGCCCTCGTCGAGGTCAATGTAGCGGCTGTCGTCGCGGTGCACCTTCGGCACCAGCACCCGAGGCTCGATCGACACCGGTTCGTAGACCACCCGCTGCTTCTCAGCGTCGTAGCGCACCTCGACATGCCCGATCAGCGGGAAGTCCTTGCGGAACGGATGACCGACAAAGCCGTAGTCGGTCAGGATCCGACGCAGGTCCGGGTGACCGTCGAACAGGATGCCGAACAGGTCGAACGCCTCGCGCTCGAACCAGTTCAACCCGGCCCACACCGACACGACCGATGGCACCACCGGGGCCTCGTCGTCTGGGCAATAGACCCGCACGCGCAGGCGCCAGTTGTGGGTGTAAGACAGCAGGTGGGCGACCACGGCAAAGCGCGGGCGGCCCAGATCCCCCAAGTCCGGCTCGTCGCCGAACTTGAGCCAGCCACTGGTGTTCGGCTCGACGGCACGGCTGTAACCGGTATAGGAGACCGTCTCTTCGCCGGCCCACTCGTCAATGCCGTACTCGAGGTAGTCGATGCCACACAGGTCGACGCACTGCTCGAAACGCGTGGCTTCGCTCGATTCGAGGCGCTGGGCGACCTCGCGCCAGTGCTTGGCCTCGACCTGGATGGTGAGTTCACCGCGGTCGAAGGTCTGATCGACGATGTGCTCGCCGATGGTTTCCTTGAGGGCCGTTTGCAGATTCATGGATGAGGCTACCCCTGTGCTTGCCGGTACCCGTCAGGCACGCGCAATGGTGTTGGTGCGACGGATCTTGTTCTGCAACTGGATGATCCCGTACAAGAGCGCCTCGGCGGTCGGCGGGCACCCGGGCACGTAGATGTCGACCGGCACGATCCGGTCACAGCCGCGCACCACCGAGTAGGAGTAGTGGTAGTAGCCGCCGCCGTTGGCGCAGGAACCCATCGAGATCACCCAGCGCGGCTCGGCCATCTGGTCGTAGACCTTGCGCAATGCCGGGGCCATCTTGTTGACCAGGGTGCCCGCCACGATCATCACGTCGGACTGACGCGGACTCGGACGGAACACCACGCCGAAACGGTCGAGGTCGTAACGGGCCGCGCCAGCGTGCATCATCTCGACGGCACAGCAGGCCAGGCCGAAGGTCATCGGCCAGAGCGAGCCGGTACGCGCCCAGTTGATCAGCTTGTCGGCCGACGTGGTGACAAAGCCCTTCTCCAGAACGCCTTCTACTCCCATTCCAGCGCCCCCTTCTTCCACTCGTAAATAAAGCCGATCACGAGCACGCCCAGGAAAATGGCCATGGCCGCGAGCCCGAAGCCGCCGATGTCCTCGAGCGCAACGGCCCAGGGAAACAGGAAGGCGATCTCCAGATCGAAGATGATGAACAGGATGGCGACCAGGTAGTAGCGGATGTCGAACTTCATGCGCGCGTCCTCGAACGGCGGGAAGCCGCACTCGTACGCATCCAGCTTGGCCGCATCCGGCCGATTGGGTGCCAGCACCTGACCGATGACCAGGAGCCCCAGGGAGAACAGGGTGGCCACACCGAAGAAGATCAGGATAGGAATGTAGCCTTCAAGCATCTGACACCCTCTTGCTCGAAACCCGGCCAGGTCGATCCCGGCCGGTTTTTTCTGCGCGTTCGACCGCCTTGCACGCGCCGGAAAACTCAACGGCCACGTACAAGAATAGCGAATCGAACCGGAAAAGTGTGTTTGGTGCGGACGGTGGGACTCGAACCCACACAGCTTTCGCCACTACCCCCTCAAGATAGCGTGTCTACCAGTTCCACCACGTCCGCTTTGATTGTCAACCGGATCATCGCTTGATCCAGTCGTAACGGCGATTGCCCGCCGTTACTGTCCGGGCACATCCGACGGCGATTGGGTGCTGCCGTCTTCCTGCCCAGAGGGTGCCGCCGAGTTCGAGGATGGGACGTCGGTCGGCGTGCCTGCCGGCTTGTCGGACGGGGTGCGTCCGCCTTGCTCTGGCGCGTTTCCAGTCTCGGAAACGGGTGCAGAATCTACCACGCTCGAGGGCTCCTGGGAAGAGGTAATCACGTAGGCAAGCAACAAACTGGTGCCAAAAAAGGCCACCACCATCCACCCGGTCACCTTCTGCAGGGTGTTTGCTGGCCCACGCGCCCCGTGAACGGTGCCAGACGCGCCCGAACCGAACGCGGCGCCGGCATCCGCCCCCTTACCATGCTGGATCAATACCAGCCCGATCAGGGCCACACCCAGCAGCACGTGAATGATGATTACAAATGTGGTCATTGCTTACCTACCGTGTCCGCCGCGGCGCGGCAGATTCCCAGAAAATCCTCGGCCTTGAGCGACGCCCCGCCGATCAAGCCACCGTCGATATCCGGCTGCGCGAGAAGGTCGGCCGCGTTAGCGGGCTTCATCGAGCCACCGTACTGAATGCGCACCGATTGCGCGATGCCGGCGTCGTGATCCGCCAACTGGCCACGGATGAACGCGTGTACGGCCTGAGCCTGCTCGGGCGAGGCCGTCCGTCCGGTGCCGATCGCCCAGACGGGCTCGTAGGCAATCACGATCCGGTCGAAGGCCTGGATGCCGTTACCACTGATCACCGCGGCCAGCTGGCGACGCACCACCGCCTCGGTCTCGTCGGCCTCGCGCTCTTCGAGCGTCTCGCCGACGCAGAGGATCGGCGTGAGGCCGGCGGCCAGCGCCGCCTTGACCTTGGCGTTGACGACCTCGTCGGTCTCGCCGTAAATCGCGCGCCGCTCGGAGTGACCCAGGATCACGTAGCGCGCGCCCACGTCGGCCAGCATCGGCGCGGCGACTTCGCCGGTAAAGGCGCCACTGTCGTGTTCGGAGCAGTTCTGCGCCCCGACATCCAGCGCGGTCGAATCGGCGAGCCGGGCGACCTGCGGCACAAAGACGAACGGCGGGCAGACGGCCACGTCGATGCCTTCGAGCGACGGCATGCCGTCGAGCGTGCCCAGCACCAGCGACTCGTTGTCGGCCAATGTGCCATTGAGCTTCCAGTTTCCTACGACGATCGGTTTACGCATCCGATGGTTCCAATTCAAATGTTCAAGAGCCAGATGTTTTTAACGGTCAGCCCGAGCGGCGGCACTGCGCATTGCACGTACCGCCCCGGGAAACGGGCGACAAGACTACTTGGCCGCCCCCCATAAATCAATCCGCCAGCGGCGCGCGCGACAGCATGACCACGGCCTCGGCCGCGATGCCTTCGCCCCGTCCGGTAAAGCCCAGTTTTTCCGAGGTCGTTGCCTTTACGTTCACCTGATCGGTCGACCAGCCGCCGGCGGCCGCGATCGAGTCGCGCATGGGGCTGACCCAGGGGGCGAGCTTGGGCGCCTGCGCAATCACGGTCGCATCGACATTGACCAACTGCCAACCGTCTTGGGCGATCCGTTCGACGACCCGGCGCAGCAGGTCACAACTGTCGGCTCCCGCCCAGGCGGGATCCGTGTCCGGAAAGTGCCGGCCGATATCCCCGAACCCGGCCGCACCCAACAGGGCATCGCAAATCGCATGCAGCAGGACATCCCCGTCGGAATGCGCCCGAAAGGCCCGATCGAAGGGAATACGACAACCACCGATCCACAGATGATCGCCGGGCTCGAAGGCATGCACGTCGAAACCGTGGCCGATACGCAGCGAGAAAGGATCAATCATCGAGCACTCCCTGTCGCCGGAGGATCACCCGAGCGATGCCGAGATCCTCCGGGTGGGTGATCTTGAGGTTGTCCGTGCCGGCGTCAACGGCCAAGGGCGACAGCCCCAGGCGTTCGAGCGCCGAGGCCTCGTCGGTGATATCCGCCCCGGCCGCCAGACCCTGTTCGATCGCCTCGAGCAGCACGCCCACCGGGAACAGCTGCGGGGTCAAGGCATGGCGCAGCACACGGCGATCCACGGTCTCGGTTACCCGCCCGTCGGCATCGACCCGCTTGATGGTGTCGCGCACCGGTGCGGTCAGCAGCGCGCCCTCCGGGTAACGGGCCGCAGCCAATAGCCGATGCAGGTCCGCCGGTTCCACGCAGGGTCGCGCGGCGTCATGGACCATCACCCACTCGCCCAACCCGTCGGTCGGTTCGTGGCGCGCTCGCGGCGAGAGGCTTGCCCAGCGATCACGAAATAGGGCCAGTCCGTTGCGCACGCTCAGCGCCCGGCTGGCGCCCCCGTTGACGCGGTGAATCGGGACGCCGACGAGATGCAGCGCATCCAGCGCGCCTTCCGGGACCCCGTCGCCGGTAACCAGCACCACCCCGGCGAGACCCGGCAGGTTGGCAAACCGCGACAGGGTCACCTCCAGCACCGAACGCGCGCCCAGGCTCAGGTACTGCTTGGGCGTGTCGTTACCCATGCGCCGACCGAAACCGGCGGCCGGCACGAGCAGCCACCAGCGCCCGGCCTCGGCCGGGGTCGCCGGGGCGGGCGGCAAGGGGGTGACAGAGGCGCTCATCGCCCTGCCCCACGGAACGGCATGAGAAGGTCAATGAGCGTTGGGAAACGAAACGACCGCAAGCGACTCATCGACGAATCACTCGCCGATCGAGGGAGAGGTCACGCGGCTCGGGTCGACCACCGGCGGGGTAATCGTATCGGGACGGACGGCCTCGACCACCTGGTAGAAACGCTCGCCCTCGCGCACCAGGCCCAGCGTCAGGCGCGCCTGTGCCTCGACGGCATCCATGCCCTCACGCAGACTGCCCACCTCGGCGGCCAGCGTCTCGTTGCGCCGTTCAAGCCGGGTCTGTTCGGCCTGCAGGATCGACAGACGATCCTGCTTGGCGTTCACTTCACCCACCGAGGCCTCGCTGACCCAGACCCGCCACTGCAGGCCGGCGACCATCAACACAAGGATGACGGTCAGCAGGCGCACGAGACGCTCGCCAAACCCGCCACCGGTGCAGCACTCACGACCATCCGAGAGGATTCGCCGCAACGCATCGATGGGATGAGAAGCATGGAGTCAGTGCGCCCCGAAAGCCAAGACGTCTGCCTTACTGACCGAAGGCCGCGCGTCCCGGGAAACGGGCCTTGTCGCCAAGACGCTCCTCGATACGCAGCAGCTGGTTGTACTTGGCGATCCGGTCGGAGCGCGACAGCGAGCCGGTCTTGATCTGACCCGCGTTGGTCGCCACGGCCAAGTCGGCGATGGTGGTGTCCTCGGTCTCGCCCGAACGGTGGGAGACGACGTTGGTGTAGCCGTTCTCCTGCGCCAGGCGCATGGCCGCGAGCGTCTCGGTCAGGGTGCCAATCTGGTTGACCTTGACCAGCATGGAGTTGGCAACCTTGCGCTCGATGCCCTCGCGCAGGATCTTCTCATTGGTGACGAACAGATCGTCGCCAACCAGCTGGCACTTGTCGCCCAGGCGCTCGGTCAACAGTGCCCAGCCATCCCAGTCGTCCTCGGCCATGCCGTCCTCGATCGACAGGATCGGGTACTTCTCGACCCACTCGGCCAGCAGATCAACCATGCCGGCGGCATCCAGGGTGCGGTTCTCGCCGGTCAGGACGTACTTGCCGTCCTTGATGTACTCGGAGCTCGCCGCATCCAGGCCCAGGAAGACGTCCTTGCCCGGGGTGTAGCCGGCCTTCTCGATCGCTTCCATGATGGCCTCGATCGCGGCCTCGTTGGACGGCAGGTCCGGGGCGAAGCCGCCCTCGTCGCCGACGGCGGTCGACAGGCCGCGCGCGGCCAGCACCTGCTTGAGGGCGTGGAACACCTCGACGCCGTAGCGCAGCGCCTCGGAGAAATTCGGCGCACCGGCCGGGATGATCATGAACTCCTGCATGTCGATGGAGTTGTCGGCGTGCTCGCCCCCGTTGATGATGTTCATCATCGGCACCGGCAGAGTCACCGCGGCCTCGCCACCGAGGTAGGAGAACAACGGCTCGCCCCGCTCAAGCGCACCCGCCTGCGCAGCGGCCAGCGAGACGGCAAGGATGGCGTTCGCGCCCAGGCGTGACTTGTTCTCGGTGCCATCGAGCTCGATCATCTTGTTGTCGATGTCCGCCAGCGCATGGACGCTCATGCCCTTGACGGCGTCGTTGATCTCGCCGTTCACGTTTGCCACCGCACGGGTGACGCCCTTGCCGAGGTACCGACTCTCGTCGCCGTCACGCAGCTCGATCGCCTCGCGGGCGCCGGTGGAAGCGCCGGAGGGTACGATCGCCCGCCCCACGATACCGCCGGCCAGATGAACCTCGGCCTCGACGGTCGGGTTGCCGCGTGAATCGATGACTTCGCGTGCGTGCACTCGCTCAATGGCTGCCATGCAGTGTTCTCCTGACTTTATGTTCGGTTTGGATCGGCTGCGAACCGGCGCCTATGCCGCGCCCGGCCCGGTCATTCGTTTGTCGGCCGCCCAGCCGTTTCGGGCGGCCACTGTTCGGCTCAGTCCGTCAGACCCAGCCGCGCGTTCTCCGGGAAGCCCGAGGCCTTGACCGTGCGATCAAGCGTGGTCAGCGTCAGCAGCAGATCGGCCATCTCGTCGAGCGGCCAGGCGTTCGGCCCATCGGAAAGCGCTTTGGCCGGGTCCGGATGCGTCTCCATGAATAGCCCGGAGATGCCCGCGGCGACCGCCGCGCGCGCCAGAACCGGCACGAACTCGCGCTGCCCGCCCGAGGCCTTGCCCTGCCCGCCCGGCTGCTGCACCGAGTGGGTGGCATCGAACACCACCGGTGCCCCTGTCTGGCGCATGATCGCCAGAGCGCGCATGTCGGAAACCAGCGTGTTGTAGCCAAAAGACACGCCGCGCTCACAGACCATCACCTGGTCATTGCCGACCGCCCGGGCCTTCTCGACCACGTTGGCCATGTCCCAGGGAGCGAGAAACTGGCCCTTCTTGATATTCACCGGCTTGCCCTGACGGGCGACGTTCTGGATGAAATTGGTCTGCCGACAGAGGAAGGCCGGCGTCTGCAACACGTCGACCACCGAAGCGACTTCCTCGAGCGGCGTATCCTCGTGGACGTCGGTGAGCACCGGCAGGCCGAATTCACGCTTGACGTCCTCGAGGATCGCCAGCCCTTTCTCCAGCCCCGGCCCGCGGAAACTTTCCGTCGAGGAGCGGTTCGCCTTGTCAAAGGAACTCTTGTAGATCAGACGGATACCAGCGGTTTCCGCCATTTCCTTCAAGCGCCCCGCCGTCTCCTGCGCCAAGTCGGCCGACTCGATCACGCAGGGGCCGGCGATCAGAAACAGCGGTTGGTCCAGTCCGACCTCGAAATCCAGAAGCTTCATCGTCATGCGTCGTCCAGGGCCTCGGCCTTGCCCACTCGGTGGGTATGGGCCGCGTTGACAAAGGCAACGAACAGCGGATGGCCGTCGCGCGGGGTAGAGCGAAATTCGGGGTGGAACTGACAGGCGAAGAAGAACGGATGCTCCGGCAGTTCGACCGTCTCGACCAGTTCGTTCTCGACAGACCAGCCGGCGAACACCATGCCGGCGTCTGCCAGGGGTTTTTGATAGCCGTTGTTGAATTCGTAGCGATGCCGATGGCGCTCGCTGATCTCGTCGCACTCGTAGATACGGTGCGCGAGCGTGCCCGGCTCGATGCGGCAACGCTGCGCGCCCAGGCGCATGGTGCCGCCCATGTCGACGTTCTCGCTGCGCTCGATGCGGTTGCCCTGCTCGTCGCGCCATTCGGTAATCAGCGCGATGACCGGGTTCTCGGTTTCACGATCGAACTCGGTCGAGTGCGCGCCCTCGAGGCCGGCCACGTGACGGGCGTATTCGATCACAGCCACCTGCATGCCGAGGCAGATGCCCAGATACGGCTTGCCCGATTCACGCGCGTAGCGAACGGCTTCGATCTTGCCTTCGACCCCACGCGAACCGAAGCCGCCGGGCACCAGGATCGCATCCATGCCTTCGAGACGAGCCACGCCGTCGTGTTCAAAGGTTTCCGAGTCGAAGTAGTGGATGTTCACCCGCGTACGGGTCTGGATACCGGCGTGCAGCAGCGCCTCGTTGACGCTCTTGTAGGCGTCCACCAGATCCACGTACTTGCCGACCATGGCGATATCGACAATACGATCGGGCTTGGTCTGCGCCTCGACCACCCGGTCCCACTCGGTGAGATCCGCCGGCCCGGCGCTCAGATGCAGCTTTCTGAGCACCGTCTCGTCGAGGTTCTGTGCGTGGAGCAGGCGCGGAATGCGGTAGATCGTGTCGGCATCGATCGCGGAGATGACCGCGTCGTGCTCCACGTTGGTGAACAGTGCGATCTTGCGCCGCTCCTCTTCTGGCAGCGGCACCTCGGCGCGGCAGACCAGGATGTCGGGCTGGATACCGATCGAGCGCAGTTCCTTGACGGAGTGCTGCGTCGGCTTGGTCTTGACCTCGCCGGCCGCCTTTATGTAAGGCACCAAGGTCAGGTGCATGAAGATGGCGCGATCATGGCCCATCTCGACGCCCAACTGACGGATCGCCTCGAGGAACGGCAGCGACTCGATGTCGCCGACGGTGCCGCCAATCTCGATCAGGGCCACGTCGTAGCCCTTGGAGCCCTCGACCACCCGGCGCTTGATCTCGTCGGTGACGTGCGGGATCACCTGGACGGTGCCGCCGAGGTAGTCGCCGCGCCGCTCACGGCGGATGACGGTCTCGTAGACCCGCCCGGTGGTGAAATTGTTGCGTCGACCGACCGGGGAGCGCACGAACCGTTCGTAATGGCCCAAATCGAGGTCCGTTTCCGCACCGTCGTCGGTCACGAACACCTCCCCGTGCTGGAAGGGGCTCATCGTGCCCGGGTCGACATTGATGTAAGGATCGAGCTTCATCAGCGTCACGCGCAGGCCACGAGATTCGAGCAGCGCGCCCAGTGAGGCGGCGGCGATTCCCTTGCCCAGTGACGAGACGACCCCACCGGTAACGAAGACGAACTTGGTCATTAACGAACCATATCGAGAGGAGGTTGATGGCGGCCCGACGGGCCCCGTTTCAAGGGCGGAATGGTACCGCAAACACCCTGCAGCGGCAATCTATCCACCCAGCGCGGAAAGCGCCGCGGCCCGCCCGTGGCGGCCTGCATCAACACCGGCGAGCAACGACGATCCACGCACCTCGGTGCGAACCCGCGGGATGGCCAAAACGCGCAAGTAATGCGACCATACAGATGTTTGATTCCCATGACAGTCGGCACCAGCCCATGACCCAATCCCCCAACCCGGTCCAGCAACGCGAAGACGAGATTACCCGCCTGGTATTCGACGTCTCCAGGCTATGGCGCGTCCAGATCAACAAGATCCTGAGTGAATTCGATCTGACCGCGTCCGCTTGGGCCGTGTTGCGCATCCTGCGCGACGAGGGCGAAGGCCGCACGCAGAAGGAACTGGCTGGCGAACTGGCCATCGAAGGTCCGACATTGGTCAAGTTGCTCGACGGCCTGGAAAAAGGCGACTGGATCGAGCGACGGATCTCCGAGTCCGACCGGCGCGCCAAGACCATCTGGCTCAAACCCGATGCCCATGCGCGAATCGAGGCGGCCGACACGGCGCTCGCCGGCTTTCGCCATCAGGTGATCGGTGAGTTGACCGATGAGGAAAAGCGCGACTACATGACGCTGAGTCGCAAGGTGCGGGACCTGCTGAAAAGCTTTTAATGACTCCGGGCCTTGGTCACGGCCATTCCCTGGCGCGGCAGGTGATCCGCGATCACACCGTCCGGCAAGCTGACGTTTGACGAGCCCCGTATGCCACGCAAGTTTTTCCGTCGCCTGACACCCAATCGCCAGCGAATCGTCAATCAGCCGTTCCTGCGCCCGGTGGCGCAATTCCTCGGCGATCCGAACCTCTGGCACTTGAACCGCCGCTCGGTCTCCGGCGGCGTCGCCCTCGGTCTGTTTCTCGCCTTCATTCCGCTGCCGGGCCAGATGTTGATCGCTGCCGTGGGGGCGATCGCGATGCGGGTCAACATCGCCCTGGCCGTTGCGCTCGTCTGGACCACCAATCCGGTCACCATCCCGCCGTTGCTCTGGTTGGCCTACCAGATCGGCGCGATGCTCACGGGCGCGGAACTGGCCCCGCCAACCGGCGAGATGAGCGTTGGTTATGCCATGAGCCAGTTGCCCGCGATCTGGCTGCCGCTGGGCGTGGGCCTGGTCACCCTGTCGTTCGTCAGCGCCCTGCTGGGCTTTGCCACCATCCGCCTGATCTGGCGCTTCCATATCTCGATGCACAAGCGACGCCGTCGCGCTCAACGCCGCCTGCGCCTGCGTCAATCCCAGCGCAAGTCGCGCAAGCCCTGACCCATCCCTCCCCTCCCAGCAGGGGCTCTACGTTATACTGCCCCGTCTTAAATTCACCGCGCCGGCCGTGCGGCCTGCCCGCCTGTGCAGGACGACGGCCCGGCCGCTCCAGGACCGCGCGTCGCCCATGACTTCGATCGACCGAGACCATCCCGTTTTCGACCAGCTCCGTGACCTGATGCGCGAGCGCATCCTGGTGCTCGACGGCGCCATGGGCACCATGATCCAGAACGCCCAGCTCAACGAGAATGACTTCCGCGGCGAGCGCTTCGCCGACTGGCCGGTGGATCTCAAGGGCAACAACGACCTGCTGGCGCTGACCCGTCCCGACGTGATCGCGGACATCCACCACCAGTACCTGGACGCCGGCGCGGACATTATCGAGGCGAACACCTTCTCGTCCACGCGCATCGCGATGGCCGACTACCAGATGGAAGAGCTGTCGCGGGAGATCAACGTGGTCGCCGCGCAAATCGCCCGCCAGGCCGCCGACGCGAAGACCGCCGAGACGCCCGACAAACCGCGTTTTGTCGCCGGCATCCTGGGGCCCACCAACCGCACCGCCTCGATCTCGCCCGACGTCAACGACCCCGGTTACCGCAACACCAGCTTCGACGAACTGGTCGAGGCCTACCGCGAATCCGCCGAGGCCCTGCTCGAGGGCGGCGTCGACATCTTCCTGATCGAGACCATCTTCGACACGCTCAACGCCAAGGCGGCCGTGTTCGCCCTCGAAGAGCTATTCGTCGATCGCGGCCAGCGTTGGCCGGTGATGATCTCCGGGACCATCACCGACGCCTCCGGGCGCACGCTCTCGGGCCAGACCACCGAGGCGTTCTACAACAGCCTGCGCCACGCCCGGCCGTTGTCGATCGGCCTCAACTGCGCGCTCGGGCCCGACCTGCTGCGCCAGTATGTCGCCGAGCTCTCGCGGCTGAGCGAGTACTTCATCTCCGCCCACCCCAACGCCGGCCTGCCCAACGAACTGGGCGAGTACGATCTGGAGGCCGACCCGATGGCCGCCTCGATCGGCGAATGGGCCGAGGCCGGCTTGCTGAACATCATCGGCGGCTGCTGCGGCACCACCCCGGCGCACACCGCCGAGATGGCTCGCCGGGTGGACGGGATCAAGCCGCGCCAGCCGGTCAAGCCGGAGGTCGCCTGCCGCCTGTCCGGGCTCGAGCCGTTCAACATCACGCCCGACTCGTTGTTCGTCAATATCGGCGAACGCACCAACGTCACTGGCTCAGCGCGTTTCCGTCGCCTGATCAAGGAAGACGACTACGACACGGCCCTGGACGTCGCCCGCCAGCAGGTGGAAAACGGCGCACAGATGATCGACGTCAACATGGACGAGGGCCTGATCGACGGCGTCGAGGCGATGCAGCGCTTCCTCAACCTGGTGGCCGCCGAGCCGGACATCTCGCGGGTGCCGATCATGATCGACTCCTCGAAGTTCGAGGTGATCGAGGCAGGCCTCAAGTGCGTCCAGGGCAAGGCCGTGGTCAATTCGATCTCGCTCAAGGAAGGCGAAGACTCGTTCCTCGAGCAGGCGCGTACCGTCCAGCGCTACGGCGCCGCCGCGGTGGTGATGGGCTTCGACGAGGACGGCCAGGCCGACAGTCTCGAACGGCGCAAGCAGATCGCCCGGCGGGCCTACGACCTGTTGATCGGCATCGGCTTTCCCGCCGAGGACATCATCTTCGACCCGAACATCTTCGCCATCGCCACGGGCATCGATGAGCACAACAACTACGCGGTCGATTTCATCGACGGGACGCGCTGGATCAAGGAGAACCTGCCGCATGCGCTGATCTCCGGCGGGGTCTCCAACGTGTCGTTCTCCTTCCGCGGCAACGAGGGGGTACGCGAGGCGATCCACAGCGTGTTCCTCTACCACGCCACCCAGGCGGGCATGGACATGGGCATCGTCAATGCCGGCCAGCTCACCGTGGTCGACGAGATTCCCGACGAACTGCGCGAGGCGGTCGAGGACATCGTGCTCAATCGCCGCAGTGACGCCACCGACCGGATGCTGGAGCTTGCCGACAAGTACCGCGGCTCCGGTGGCGAGAAATCCAGCGGCCCCAGCCTCGAATGGCGCGAGTGGCCGGTGGAAAAGCGCCTCGAGCACTCACTGGTCAAGGGCATCGACGAGTACGTGATCGAGGACACCGAGGAGGCGCGCCAGCGTGCCGAATTGCCCTTGCACGTGATCGAAGGCCCGCTGATGGACGGCATGAACGTCGTCGGTGACCTGTTCGGTGCCGGCAAGATGTTCCTGCCGCAGGTGGTCAAGTCCGCCCGCGTGATGAAAAAGGCGGTCGCCCACCTGCTGCCCTACATGGAAGAGGAAAGCTGCCAGGCGCAGTCGGCCGGCAAGATCGTGATGGCCACCGTCAAGGGCGACGTGCACGACATCGGCAAGAACATCGTCGGCGTGGTCCTGCAGTGCAACGGCTTCGAGATCGTCGATCTCGGCGTGATGGTGCCGACGCAGAAGATCCTCGACACCGCCCGCGAGGAGAACGCGGATCTGATCGGCCTGTCGGGCCTGATCACGCCGTCACTCGAGGAGATGACCAACGTCGCCGCCGAGATGCAGCGCCAGGGCTTCGACATCCCGCTGATGATCGGCGGGGCGACCACCTCCAAGCTGCACACCGCGCTCAAGATCAAGCCCTCCTACGATCAGCCGGTCATCCACGTGCTCGACGCCTCGCGCGCCGTGGGCGTGGCCAGCAAGCTCTTGGGCAAGAACAAGCAGGCGTTTGTCGACGAGGTCGAAGCGGAGTACGCCAAGGTGGTCGAACGCCGCAAGGCCAACCAGAAGGAGGCCAAGCGCTCCTCCATCCAGCAGGCGCGCGACAATCGCCAGCGCGTCGACTTCGAGCACTACACCCCCGTCGCACCGCAGCAGCCGGGCGTGCATATCATCGAGGACTACCCGCTCGAGAAAATCGTCGAGCGCATCGACTGGACGCCGTTCTTCCAGAGCTGGCAGTTGTTCGGCAAGTTCCCCGCGATTTTCGACGACGAGAAGGTGGGCACCGAGGCGAAGAAGCTCTACGAGGACGGCCGGGCGATGCTCAAGCAGATCGTCGAGGAGAAGTGGCTCACGGCCAACGCCGTCTACGGCTTCTGGCCGGCCGCCTCGGTGGACGATGACATCCGCGTGTTCACCGACGAATCGCGCCAGGGCGTCCAGACCACCCTGCACCATATTCGCCAGCAGATGCCGCGCTCGGGTGGCAAACCCAACCAGTGTCTGGCCGACTTCGTGGCGCCGACCGGCAGCAAGGTCAAGGACTGGATCGGCGGATTCGCCGTGACCACGGGTCACGGCATCGAACCGCACGTCAAGCGCTTCGAAGAGGCGAACGACGACTACCACGCGATCCTGCTGCAATCGCTGGCTGACCGCCTGGCCGAGGCCTTCGCCGAAACGCTGCACGAACGGGTCCGCAAGGAATACTGGGGCTACGCGGCCGACGAAACGCTCTCCAACGACGAGCTGATCGCCGAGAAATACCAGGGCATCCGCCCGGCTCCCGGTTACCCCGCCTGCCCGGATCACACCGAAAAGGGTTTGTTGTGGGAACTCCTGGCGCCCGAACGCATCGGAATGGAATTGACCGACTCGTACGCCATGCATCCGGGCGCTGCCGTCTCGGGCTGGTATCTGGCCCATCCGGAGGCACGTTACTTCGGTGTGGGCCGCATCGGCCCCGACCAGGTCGACGACTACGCCCGCCGCAAGGGCTGGAGCCGTGCCGAGGCCGAGAAGTGGCTCGCGCCGATTCTGGGGTACGAGCCGGATTGACCGTCACGCAGCAGGCCCTGCTCGCGGGAGTTGAGTTATCCCCCGAGCAGGCCGAGAATGATCAGGGAAACTTTGCACGAATGGCATACCGCTCTGCGTGCCTTGAGCCGGGCAGTTGCAAGACGGCCGTCCGACGCGGAAGGGGGATTCCCTTTCCGAGGACGGCAACACAGCAGATGTCCGGCTCAAGGCGCGCCCTGCGGGCCTGACGAGCCGCCCGTGATCGGCGTTGCGCCGTCTTGACGTGGCCACCGGCACGCCGGCGACGACACGCCTTGATCACGAACGGCTCGCCTGGCCAGAGCGGCAGCGCATTCGTGCAAAGCTTCCCTAACGCGAGACGGCCGACACATCCTCGACCCGCATCGGCAGCCAATGGATCGGAACGCACCTCTGAAAATCTACGAGCAACCACTGAACGAACGGATCCGGGCCTGCCTCAGGCTCGACAATTTGTTCGCCCGCATCGACCATCACCTGCAAAGCAGCTCGCGGGACGACACGCTTTGCACGGTGCTCCTGCTGCTCGAGGCCGCCGATGTCCTCTCGCGCATCGACATCAAGCGCGAGCTGATCAAGGAGCTCGAGCGACAGCAGGCCCGCCTGAGGAACGTGCCGGATACCCCCGGTGTCGATCGCGACAAGCTCAATGCCCTGCTCGATCAGCAGAACGGCCTGATCAAGGCGCTGCACGGCTACCACGCCCAGCCCGGTGCGCATCTGAAAACTCACGAGCTATTGAACGCCGTGCGCCAGCGCGCCTCGATCCCCGGTGCTTTGTGCGAATTCGACATCCCCGGCCTGCACTACTGGCTGAGCCTTCCGGACGCCGAGCGCCGCGAGGACATCGATGTTTGGCTGGAGCCGTTTACGGACATTCGTCTGGCAAACGAACTGGTCATCAGCCTGATCCGCAACAGCGTTGATACCATGTCGGTGGTCGCCGACGAAGGCTTCCTGCAGCAGAGCATCGAGAGTGCGACGCCCTACCAGTTGCTACGCGTGATGATCGACGATGACAATGGCGCGTACCCCGAGATCAGTGCCGGCAAGCACCGCTTCACCGTGCGTTTCATGACGCTGGACCGCGAGAACGGGCATCCCCGTCAGGTCCACGAGGACATCGAGTTCCGCCTCGCGTTGTGTCGCCTGTGACCAACCAGCGACTCGAATGTCGATCGGTCAGGGACCGGCGGGGATCACGCTGATCTGACTTGGCTTTACCAACATCAGGACGAAAATAGAGCTCATCAATGACCGCAACCTCCCGCAAGGCCGCGAGAACCGACGCCCCGGCACTCGACATCGATCAGCGCTCGCTGGCGCTCACCCATGTTCACCTTTACGAGACACACCTGCTCAAGCTCACCCGCAGCCTGAGCGAGCGTTTCGGCAACCCCGGGGTCGGTGACGAACGACAGCCTTGCGTGATCGATCTGGCGGCGATCGCGGACAGCGGCAAGTGGATCGATTTCCCCGCCCTGGTGAGCCTGCTGCGCAACTATCGCCTCGAACCGGTCGGCGTGGTCCACGGCAACGACCAGCAGAAGACCCAGGCTCGCGGCGCCGACTTGCCGGTCTTCGACGACCAGACAGCCCAGACCCAGACCCAGGCCCCGCCCGAACCGGCAGTCCAACCAGAGCCGGTCAAGGCAGCGGAACCGGAACCGGAACCGGCAGTCGACACGGCCCCGACGAGCTCGCCCGGCCCGGTGCCCCCGATGATCCTGCGCCACCCGGTCCGCTCGGGCACCGAGTTGTACGCCCGGGGTCAGGACATGGTGGTGATGAACACCGTCGGCGCCGGGGCCCGCGTGGTGGCCGACGGATCGATCTACATCCACGGCGCGCTCAAGGGCACTGCCGCAGCCGGCGCCGGCAACCAGACCGAGGCGCGGATCTTCTGCGAGTCCTTCGAGCCGGAGATCATCGCCATCTGCGGCACCTTCCTCGATGGGGAACAACTGGCGCGACATCCGGCCTGGGGCAAGCGCGTGGTGATAGAACTGGTCGACGGCCAACTGATGGTCCATCCGTTCGACTGAACGCCGCGAGTGCGGCGCGAACGGAAGAATTTCACGGTCGTTGGGAAAGGCCCGCCTTTGTGGCACAGTCCGCCCCACCTGACGACCCCGCCCCGCGGGGCATGACGTCAACAATATTTCGCGATTAGGGAGACAATCCGTGTCCAAAGTCCTGGTGGTAACCTCCGGCAAGGGCGGCGTTGGCAAAACGACGACCAGCGCCGCCATTTCGAGCGGCCTGGCCATGGCCGGCAAGAAGACCGTGGTGATCGACTTCGACGTCGGCCTGCGCAACCTCGATCTGATCATGGGCGTCGAACGCCGCGTGGTCTACGACATCGTCAACGTCATCCAGGGCGAGGCGGGCCTCAACCAGGCCCTGATCCGCCACAAGGAAGTCGACAACCTCTACGTCCTGCCCGCCTCGCAGACCAAGGACAAGGACGCGCTGACCGAGGAAGGCGTCGGCAAGGTCCTCAACGACCTGCGCGAGGAAGGCTTCGATTACATCGTCTGCGATTCGCCGGCCGGCATCGAGCGTGGCGCCCAACTGGCGATGTACTACGCCGACGAGGCCATCGTGGTCTCCAACCCCGAGATCTCCTCGGTGCGCGATTCCGACCGCATGCTGGGCATCCTCGCCAGCAAGTCGCGTCGGGCGAAGGATGGCGAGACCTCCATCAAGGAGCACCTGCTGATCACCCGCTACGCCCCTGAGCGGGTCGGCACCGGCGAGATGCTCTCGGTCGAGGACATGCTCGAGATCCTGGCCGTCCCGCTGCTGGGTGTCATCCCGGAATCGCACGCCGTACTGCAGGCATCCAACGCCGGCCGGCCGGTGATTCTCGACGAGAACACCGATGCCGGTCAGGCCTACAGCGACGCGGTCGCCCGTCTGATGGGCGAAGAGGTCCCCATGCGTTTCATCGAGACCGAGAAGAAGTCGTTCCTCGGTCGCCTGTTCGGTCGGAGTTAAGCCATGGGATTGCTGGATATCTTTCGTAACCGGTCACAAGACCCGTCAGCCAAGATGGCCAAGGAGCGGCTGCAGATCCTGATCGCGCATGAACGCGGCCAGGGGCAGTTCCGTGCGCCGCACTACCTGCCCGAAATGCAGAAGGAGATCCTCGAGGTGATCCGCAAGTACGTCCACGTCGAGGACGATGCGGTCAAGTTCGAGGTCGAGCACAACGAACAGTTCGAACTGTTCGAGCTCAATATCACCCTGCCCGAGAAGGGGGAAGGCAACGAGCGGTCCGACTGAACGGGCCACCTTGCCATTCGAATGACGCCTGCCACCCCCGCCCGCCGGGGGTGTTCGTCGTTATGGGCGGGTAAAAAACATCTGTTGGCGCCGGCACGCCCGTCCAGCTAAGGTGCTAGATCCGCCAACCAGGTAGTGATTGACGATGCAAACGCTCCTCGACGCGCTCTTTTCCCCACTGTGGACGCCGGTACTGGTGGGCGTGCTGATCGGCCTGCTCGCCTTCGCCCAACGCTGGCTTGCCGACCAACCGCTCTCCTGCTCGACCGGCTTCGCCAACCTGGCCGGCCGCCTCAAGCCGGGCGCAACACGCGACTCCCAGGATGACTGGCGGATCGTGTTCCTGCTCGGCATCCTGCTCGGCGGTGTGATCGCGGCCCTCACGGATGGCGCGCCCGGCTGGCAGGGCACCGCCGCGGAGTTCGGGCGCTTCTACAGCGCCCTGGTGCCGGACTCCACGCTCGGATCGGCGATCTGGTGGCTGGTCGGTGGCCTGCTGATTGGCCTGGGCGCCCGGCTGGCCGGCGGCTGCACCTCGGGTCACACCATTGCCGGGGTCGCGATGGGCGCACCGGCCAGCCTGGTGGCGTCGGCCGTCTTCTTTGCGGTCGCGGTGGGCACCGCCCAACTGGCCGCCTGGATGCTGGGAGTCTGAGCGATGATCAATCGACGCAATCTGTTGTTCCTGGTCTTTGGCACCGCGTTCGGCTTTCTGCTCAGCCGCGCCGGGGCGACCAGCCCGGCGATCATCAGTGACCTGCTCCTGTTCGAGGACCTGCGCCTGCTGTGGGTGATCGCCACTGCCGTGGCCGTCGGCGGCGCCCTCACGTGGCTGGCCTGGCGGTTTGGCTGGCGCGCACGCAACACCGGCGAGCCGATCTCGATCGAGCACAAGCCGTTCAAGCGGGGGCTGATCGTCGGCGCGGTATTGTTCGGTCTGGGCTGGGCCGCCACCGGGGTGTGCCCCGGCACCGCGCTGGCAATGATCGGCGAAGGCAAGGGGTTCGCCGTGTGGGTCGGCGCCGGGATCCTGCTGGGCGCGGGTGCCGGCAGTTGGATCAATCGCCGCCTCGAGAAAGACTAAAACGCCACCGGGCGCGATCTTCAGTCCTTCGCCAGATACTGCTGCGCGTACCAGCCGTTCTGCTTTTTCAGCATCATCGGGAAGAGCTCACTGAAACCTTCCGGGAGCGACTCACGAATGACCGGCTCGTCGGCCAATCGCTCGCCCCAGCGCATCACCGTCGGGATCGCATTCCAGTCGAGCAGTGACTCCGGCAAGGCGAACAGCCGCTGGAACAGCGGGGCGAACGAGGTATCCACCAGCGAAAGCTGTTTGCCTGCAAAATATGGGGCCGGCGGCTTTTTGGCGAGGTGTTTCTCTAAATGGCCGAACAGCTTGGCCAATTCGTCACGCTTGGCGGTACTGGCGGACTCCTCCGGGGCGGTAATCGCCCCGAACATCGCCATCAGTCCCGCCGAACCCAGTTCGATCCAGGCCCGTTGCTGGGCGCGCTCGAACGCATCCTCCGACAGCATGCGCTCGCCGAAGGATTCATCGAGGAATTCGTTGATCACCGCCGACTCGAACAGCACCTCGCCATCGACCTTGAGCACCGGCACCTTGCCCAGCGGCGAGACCTCGTCGAACCAGCTCGGCAGATCGTTGAGCTGGATGAACGTGGTGTCGAATGGCACCCCTTTGTGCTTGAGGGTGATCACCGAGCGCTGGACAAAGGGACAGAGCTTGAAGCTGATCAGTTCGAGTTGCATGATGCCTCCACATCGAAAAAGCCACGGGTCTTGCCCGACAAGGGCACGAGCTTAGCCCACCTGACGCTCCGATTGCCGCCACCATCGTGAAAAAACGCCCCACAACCTCCCCCGCCGATGCCTCCGCCAACAGCGCCAGCCAACGTCTGGACACCTGGCTGTGGGCCGCGCGTTTCTTCAAGACGCGCCAGCTTGCCTCGACGGCCATCGACGGCGGCAAGATCGAGCTCAACGGCCAGACGGTGACCAAGCGCGGCAAGTCGGTGCGGCCCGGCGATCGGCTGACCATCGGCAAGGCCGGCATGCGATTCATCGTCGATGTCCAAGCGCTCAATCCCAAACGGGGGGCCGCCAGCGAGGCCGCGCTGCTCTACCGGGAGACGCCCGGGAGCATCGAGCAACGCCAGCGGGTCGCCGAGCAACAGCGCGTCGAGCGCGAGCTCAATCCCCACCACAAGCCGGCCAAACAAGCCCGCGCCCTGCTACGGGCCCTGCGCGGCAAATCGTTCTGAACCGGTCGATCTCGAGCACCCCCGCTACCCCCGCTACCCCCCCGGGCCGGCGAACCACCGACACGATGCCTATACTCGCGCAACAGATCCACAGCACGAGGAGAAGGCATGCAAGTCAGCGAGGCGATTGCGACCCGACGCGCCATCAAGCAGTTCGACCCGGAACACCAATTATCCGAGGCCGACCAGGACCGACTGATCGAACTGGCGATGCAGTCACCGACTGCCTTCAACCTGCAACACTGGCGGTTCGTCGTGGTGCGTGATCCCGCCCGCCGCCAGGCGATCCGGGACGTGGCCTGGGATCAGGCGCAGGTGACCGATGCCTCCATGCTGGTGATCCTCTGCGGTCGTCGCGACGTCTGGCAAACCCAGGCCGAGCGCGTCTGGCGAGGGGCACCGGCCGAGGTGCGCGAGATGATGGCCGGCGCGATCGACGCCTATTACCGCGACAAACCGCAGGTCGAACGCGACGAGGTGATGCGCAGCTGCGGCATCGCCGGGCAGAGCCTGATGCTCGCCGCGCGGGAAATGGGGCTCGACTCCTGCCCCATGGACGGCTTTGATTACCAGGCCGTCGGCCGCCTGATCGACCTGCCCGATGACCACCTGATCTCGTTCATGGTCGCGATCGGCAAGAAGGCGGCCGACGTCTGGCCACGCCCGGGGCAGCTTTCGCTTGATGAGGTACGGCTCGTCGATGGATTCTGAACTTGTCGGTCCCGCTGACCTCCAAAGGGTGGCGGCAGAGAAGCTGCCCCTTCAATTTTCGAGTCCGACACACATTCGCCGGATCGTTCCGGCAGACAAGGAGAGCAACACATGAACGCACGTAACGCATTGATCGCCCTGATGATGGCCCTGGGCCTGACCCTCGCCGGCTGTTCCGACAACGACAACCAAGGTCCCGCCGAAGAGACTGGCGAGCAAATCGACGAGTCCATGGAAGAAAAGGGCGACGAGATCGAAGAGGCGACCGACGAGATGGGCGACGAAATCGACAAGATGGGCGACGAAGTCGACGAAGAAAACAACTACTGATCGGCACGCACGCCCTGATGTTCAGGCCCCGGCATGGCCGGGGCTTTTTCGTGAGCGCAAGAAATTCCCGTTCCCCTTAAAGGGACCGATCCGGATCGGCAGGGAGCCGATTCAAAGGACGAGGTCGAAGGACGAGGGTTCACCGACAGACCTGGCGAGGCCATCGAGGATACCCGTCTCAAGACCCGCGCAGCGGTGCCCGGACGGACAAGCACACCGCCAATGCCACGTCGGGACACCGGCGAGCGAAAGCCAAGTGTCCTCCTTGGCCATTCATTCGAGGTCAATCGGCAAGGGCCTGATCGATCACGTCGCGGTAATTGCGGATACGGCGGACATAGTGCACCGGCTCGTAGCCGCGGGCATAGCCGTACTTGGTCTGCGGGTAGTAGCGCTTGTCAGCCTTCAACGGCAGCACCTCGCGCATGTCGACCCACGAGTCCGGATCGAGGCCGAGATCACGGGCCAGCCGACGCGCATCCAGCACGTGTGCCCGCCCGAGGTTGTAACTGGCCAGGGCCAGGTAGGTGCGATCCGGCTCGGGGATATCCTCCGGCAAGCGGGCGTGACGATCGGCAAGATAACGCGCTCCGCCGAGAATCGACTCACGCGGATCGAGCCGATCCTCCACCCCCAGCGACTCCGCGGTTGGCCGGGTGAGCATCATGATGCCGCGCACCCCGGTGGGTGAGGTCGCTTGCGGGTCCCAATGCGATTCCTGGTAGGCCATCGCGGCGAGCAGGTCCACGGGCAAACCGGTTTCCTCCGAAGCCTGTCGGAATTCGTCCAGGTAGTGCGGCAGACGGTCGTCAAGCCGACGATTGAGCGCCCTCATGTCGACGAAATCGAACTCTTCGATGTGCGAGTAATAGCGCTCGCGCATCGCCGCCACCGCCGCCTCGCCCGCCTCACTCTCGCGCCAACGGCGCGTGGCCTTGGCCACTTCGGTGTGCCCGGCAGCCGCATACCAGCCCACGGGTTCGTTCTGATCGAGATTCATCGCCACCTCGAGATGCGGCCAGTACCGGCGCACCATTCGCACGATCGACGAGTCGGCGACGGTACAGCCCACCTCGCCGGTGGCCACCTGGGTCAGCAGCACCTCACTGCTGCGTGACGGGTCGGCGACAAAGGTCAGATCCGGCACCGTCCGCGCCAATTCTTCCAGCCGAGCGACGTAACTCGAATCCCCCGTCACCTGCAGATCCACCCCGGCCAGGCCTTCAATGGTGTCCGGCAAGGGGCGATCGTCGCGATGGCAGACCACCTGCTGGACCACCTCCCCGTGCACCAGACCCGGCTCAAACCGTTCGCTCCGGGCCGGCAGATGAGTCAGCCCGGCCGCGGCGAGATGGGCACGGCCCGTCGCCAACGCCTCGATCACTTCTGCGGTCGATTCATGCACTTGCCAATCCACCACCCAGCCACGGCTGTCGGCAAAGGCCATGACCAGATCGTGCTCGGGCCCGGTTGCCGACTGATCGCGTCCCAGGTAACGGGCGGTGGGGCCATTTCGCGTCGCCACCACCAACTGCTGCGTGTCGAATGGCGAGGCAAACGCGGCATCCGACGTGTCATCAGCGCACCCGGAAAGCAGCAGCAAAACGCCGACTGGAATCATCAAGAGGAATGGGGGCATGCAAGGGGCTCCACGTTTAGGGCGTGTGTCTCGGGCATCGAACCGACAACATGGTAGCTCACTAGGCACGACGGCTCGGCACCGGCCCGCCACGGCGCTACACTCCGGATCATGACGCGCAATCCCGACGGCCGGCACGACACTCCATCCCCACCTCAAGGCCTCCCGTCACCGCGGCAGGCCGTGCTTAGGCGCGAGCTCGGCCCGGTGCTGCTGACGTTATACGGCCTGGGGTCCATTCTGGGCGCGGGGATCTACGTGGTGATCGGCGAGGTCGCCGGGGCAGCCGGCTTGCTCACGCCGTTTGCCTTCATCCTCGCCGCGCTGGTCGCCTCGCTCACGGCGCTGTCGTTCAGCGAACTCACCGCACGCATCCCGGAGGCCGGCGGGCCGATCGACTACGCCCGCCAGGCATTTGGTCGACGGGGGCTGTGTATCGCCATCGGCTGGGGACTGGTAGCCACCGGCACCGTCTCGGGGGCAACCATCCTTACCGGCTTCGAGCGCTATGCGTCTCTTTTCATCGATCTGCCCCGGACCTGGACATTGATTATCGTCACCTTGGCACTGGGTGGCATCGCGATCGCGGGCATGCGCGAGAGCGCCTGGTTCATGGCCGCCACCACGCTACTCGGCATGGCAGGACTGGGGTACGTGGTCTGGGTGGCGGTCCCAGCGATGGGGGACGCGCCGGTACGGCTGGCAGAATCGCTGAGCGGGCTCGAGTTCGGCATGATCACCGGACTGTTTCTGGGCGCCTTCCTGGCGTTCTACTCGTTCATCGGTTTCGAGGACATGGCCAACCTCGCCGAGGAGGTTCACGACGCCAAGCGCACCATGCCGCGCGCGATCGTCAGTGCCGTGGTGATTTCACTCGTGGTCTACGCGCTGGTAGCCATCGCCGCCACCAGCGTGCTATCGCCGGATGACCTGTCACAGGCCCACGCCCCGCTGGTCGCCGTGGTCGAGGCGCAGGGCCACCCGGGCGTGCCGTTGGGGCTGATCAGCCTGTTCATCATCGTCAACGGCGCGCTGGGCCAGATCATCATGGCCACGCGCCTGCTGATGGACATGGGCCGCGACCAAGCCGGGGCCCCGCAGGCACTGGGACGGATCAACCCACGCACACACACGCCGATCGTCGCCACCGTCGCGGTGAGCGCGACGGTGCTAGTGCTGGCTCTCTTTCTGCCACTGGCGACCCTGGCGAATCTGACCAGCGCGATCATGCTGGCCGTCTTCATCACGGTGAATGCCTCGCTGATCGTCCTCAAGCGTCGTGGCCAACCCGAGGACGTGCCGAACGTTCCACGGTGGATCCCCTGGGCTGGGCTGCTGCTGTCCACCGGCGCCCTGATCACCCAGGGGATCTTCGCGGCGACCGGCAGCCTTGGAGGCTAAACTCCGGGCAAGACATCCCCACACCCAACGAGGCGTCACGACGTGAAATCCCTTCTGGTGCTCACGCTACTCACCTCGGCCTTCCTTCTCGGCGGCTGTTCACACGTCGCGCGTGTCGATGCTGGCCACCTGACCGCGTTCGGCGAGCCGCTCGAGCAGCCGGAGCAGTACCTGTACTTACCTGGTGCGTATCGACAACCGGGGCCGGTCACCGGAAGAGCTCCCTCCTCTCGCCATCCGGTTGCCCGACTCAGACCCACCCATTGCGCTCGAAGCGCTCACCCCGACCGTCGCGGCGCGCTATTTGCCGGCCTTCGTGCCGCCAGCGCAATGGCCGACCACTTGGAAGGAAAAGGCAAGCCGGCGAACGGCGTTCGAGGGAGGAGGCATCTACGTCGATTTCGAGGCCAGGGGGCCGGGCTTGATCACCCTGTGCTCACATTGCCACGGCGGCCGGCACTCCCCGGTCCTGTGCACGGCGGACGGTTCGGTCTGCCACCAACTGCCGCTCACGTATGAGGGGCTGGTCGAATTGATCGGACCACCCGACCGGGTCCAGAGGGTGCGTGAGGTGACGTACTGAGTCCTTGCCGCCCGCCTCCTAATCCTGGTCGAGGCGAATGCCGCCAAAGAACAGGACGCGGTCGAGCTCGGCCTCCTTCAGTTGCAAACCATGCTCGGCATGCAGCCGCGACACCGCCTCCTCGCGCGTGCGCGGCGAGGGCTGCATGTCGCACAGGAACTGGCCGACATCCTCGACCACCGCCCAGGGATAGAGTATCCAGCGCCATTCCCGGATGGACTCGGCAACGAAGTCCGCCGGGCACGCCGTCCCCTGTTTTTCATGCAATACCACGGTGCGGACCGATGCCGGGCGCAGGTCGTCCAGGTACGGGCGCAAGGCCTGCAAGGTCTTGCCGCTATCGTTGACGTCATCGACGACCAGCACGTGTTCGCCCTCGATCGCGGCGCCCAGCGGCACGGTGACCCGCGCCTGCGTCACGGCGTGCGCGCCGGCCGCGTAATGCTGCACCTTGACGCTCATCAATCGGGAGACACCTAGAAAATCGCAGACATACCGCGCCGGCATGAACCCGCCGCGGGCCACGGCGATCACGGTATCCGGCCGGTAGCCGCTCGATCGCACCATGCGCGCCAGGCGGTCGGCACCGGCGACGACCTCCTCGAGCGTAATCGCGCGGACGGGTAACGATTCGCGTCGAGTCATTCCGTTCCTCCCTGACTGGTCCTAGTCGCGAATGTCGCGTGGGCGACCGCGTGGGCGATCGCCTGGACAATCACCTGGGCAATCACCCGGGTGGCGATCACGCCTTCTTGACGAACTCGGACTTGAGCTTCATCGGCCCGAAGCCCTCGACCTTACAGTCGATGTCGTGGTCGCCCTCGACGATACGGATATTCTTGACCTTGGTGCCCACCTTGACCGCCCCGGAGCCACCCTTGAGCTTGAGATCCTTGATCACGGTCACGGTGTCGCCATCGGCCAGCGGATTGCCGTTGGCATCACGTGCGGCGGGCTGCTCATCGGCCTCATTCGACGGATCGGCCTCGCCCGTCCATTCGTGGCCGCACTCGGGGCAGACGAACAGCGTGCCGTCGTGGTAGGTGAAGGTCGAGCCGCACTCGGGGCAAGGGGGCATATCACTCATCTGTCGGTCCTGGGTCATTAACTGGGTCATCAAATCGAGACACCATGGTAACCCGAGCACCGGCAACGCTTGCAGCCCGGGGGGCGGGCCGGTAGCCTCGACGAGGTCATTACGCATCGGGCGCGCCCAGTTATTGCCTGGCCATCGCCCGGCCATTGCCCACCGATTGAAGCGGAACGCCACGTGATCCAGGACCTCCAGCGACAACTAGCACGCCACCGACGCCTCGTCGGATTGCTGTGCCTGGTCGTGGCGCTCCAGAGCCTGTGGTGTTGCGCCTGGCACGTTCACACCGCCCATGACGAGGTTGGTGGTGGCGTCGTACACCTGGAACACGCCGATTCCCACGCGGACGCCGTCGAGATTGAATCGACCGCCACGCTCAAGGCCTTCGGTGACGGGCTGGGCCTGTTCTTCGTACTGGCACTGCTGATCGCCCTGCCCCGACCAGCCGCGGTTCGCCCGCCGGCAAGCGTCAACACCCCTCCTCCCTGCCGACCGCACCTGCGTCCACCCGGGCGCGCCCCTCCTCTGGCCTGACAACTCCCGAAACTGATAGCGCCACCTAAGCCGTCGAGACGATCGACGGGGTGGCATCTGCCCCGTCGTGGGCGTTGATTCAGAGGAGTTCGTCATGCCGATGACGTCTCGAACGCGTTGGGTGCGATGCATCCCTCGTCCCTTGCTGGTGAGCAGCCTGTTGCTGCTCGTCCCCTTGAATACCTTGGCGGCCGACTGGACGCTCGAGCGCAGTGCCGAACGGGCGCTGGCCGTCGCCCCCGAGCTGAAAGCCGCCCGTGCCGAGCGTGACCGATTCGCCGGCCTGGCCGACGAGGCCGGTCGCTGGCCGAATCCCGAGATGGAGATCGGCGTTAGCGACGAAGTAGGCATCGCGGATGGGTCGGGCGGTTGGTCTCTCAAGGAATACGCGATCCGCCAATCACTGCCTCTCGGTGGCCGCATCGCTCACCGTGCCGACGCCGCCGACACGCGCATCGAGGTGGCCGAGGCCCAGACACTCCAGCACGCGCTGACCATGGAACATCGCGCGGCCCTCGCCTTTCACCAGCTGCAATGGGCACAAGCCCGTATCGAGCAGGCCAAGCACCAGCAGGAGTGGACCCAGCGCTTCGCGCACATCGGTGACCGCCGCGCCCGTGCCGGCGACCTGTCCGAACGCGAACGCCTGCGGTTAAACCTGCTGCATGCCGAGGCCCAGGCCGAGCTGGCCGAGCGCCGCCAGGTGCGACAAGCCGCGCTCGCCACCTACCGCGGCCTGCTCGCGATCGACCAGAAAACCGCCGTCACCCTGGCCGAGCTGAGCCGACCGAAAGCGCCACCGGCTCTCGACACCTTGCGCGAGCGCCTCGACCGGCACCCCACCCTGCGGGCCGCCGCCCGGCAGGTGGCCGCGGCACGCGCCGAAGTAAAACAGGCCCGGGCCGAGCGACTGCCCGACCTGGCCGTCCGCATGGGACGTGAGCGCGGCCATATCAACGGTCGCACGGAGACCACCAACCACATCGGCCTCTCTGTCGAACTGCCGCTCTGGTCGCAGGGGCGCGGTCGCGTCGATGCAAGGCAAAGCGCGGCCATCCGTCAGGACGCCGAGCGCCAGGTCACCGCACGTGACCTGGGTATCCGGCTGGAACGCTCCCACGCCCGTCTTGCCGGCGTGCTCGAACACATTGACGAACACCGCACCGCCGTGCTCGAGCCAGCCGACACCGTGCTTGAGCAGACCCGCCAAGGTTTCGAACAGGGCGAACTGCGCCTGACCGAACTGATCGATGCAGCCCAGGCCAACATCCGCGCCACGCAACGGTATATCGACCTGCTGCTCGAGGCGCGTGAACACCAAGCCGATCTG
Source organism: Guyparkeria halopsychrophila (assembly GCF_044582135.1). Taxonomy (NCBI): domain Bacteria; kingdom Pseudomonadati; phylum Pseudomonadota; class Gammaproteobacteria; order Chromatiales; family Thioalkalibacteraceae; genus Guyparkeria; species Guyparkeria halopsychrophila. The sequence continues at coordinate 56,064 of NZ_JBDODP010000011.1, forward strand.
CGTCTCGCCGCCGGCCTGATGCTTACGACCGATTACCCGGAGCAGAACCGATGAACCCGATTTTGATGCCCCGCCGGCGCCTTTGGCTCGTGCTGGCGACTACCTTGAGTCTTCCCCTGTCCGGCTGTCTTGACGAACTCGGCCACGAACACGACGAGCAGGGCGAGCCTATCGGCGCGAATGTGGACGATGCCGCAAAGGACGAGCCACCCATGCGCGCGGTCACGACCTGGTCGCGGGAACTCGAGCTATTCATGGAGTTCCCCGCGCCGACCGCCGGCACACCCGGCAAGTACATCACGCACCTCACCCACCTGAAGGACTTCTCGCCGGTCATGTCCGGCCCGCTCCGCTATCGATTCGAGCGCGAGGACGGTCACGTCGAGGAACACGTTGCCGAGGCCATCGCGCGGGACGGCATCTTCCTGCCCGAGATCCGTGTCGAGAAACCCGGGCGTTATGAGCTCGACCTGACCCTCGGCACGGGCGACGGGGCACTCACCATCGAGGCCGGCCACGTCAACGTCACGTCGCCGGGCGAGACGATCGCCAGTGACGAGGGTCACGGTCACGACCATGGCGACGAGCGCGGCGATATCGCGTTCCTCAAGGAGCAGCAATGGCGGATGGACTTTGCCGTCCAGCAGGCCTTCAGCGACTACATCACCGAACGCCTGTCCGTACCGGCGCGTATCGAGCCCCGCCCGGGCCAGAGCGCCCAGGCGACCGCCCCGACGGGGGGCATGCTGATCCCACCAGACAGCGGCGAGTGGAAACGCCCCGGCGACCGCGTCGAGGCCGGTGACGTCCTGGCTCGCGTTCTGCCGTTAAGCGGTGCCGAGGACGTGAGTTTGCTCGACCTTGACCTGACCCAGGCACGGGAGCGGGTTTCCCTCGCCCGTGCCGAACGCGATCGCATGCAAAGCCTCTACGACGACGGCGTCGTGTCAAAAAAGCGCCTCGATCAGGCGAACTCCGAATACCGCGTCGCTCGGCAGGCACTGGAGCGTGCCCGTACCCGGCTCGATCAACTGGAGGGTGAACGTGATCAGGCGGGTGCGGCCGTCACCCTGCGCGCCCCCATCAGTGGTCGGATCACGGCCAGCCCGCACGCCTCCGGCGAGCTGGTCGCGGCGAATGCCACCGTTTTCTCCCTGCTCGACGACAGCCACGTCTGGCTCAAGGCGATGGCCTACCCCGGCGACATGGCCCGTATCGATCGCCCCGGCAACGTCGTCGCACGCCAGGCCGGAGCCCCGTGGCAGTCGCTGCCCGGGGCAACACTCGCCTACGTCGGCACTCGGACCGAGGAAAACGGCACCGTCCCGGTGGTCTTCGACGTGCCCAACCCCGACGGCCAGCTGATTCCCGGCACGGCCTGGTCAGCGGCGTTCTCGACCGGCGTCGGGCAGATGGCCGTGGTCGTGCCCAAATCCGCCATTCTCGACGACGACGGTATCGAGGTGGTGATCGTGCAGCACGGCGGCGAGCGCTTCGAGCGCCGGCAGGTCAAGACCGGGATCCGCAGTGGCGACCGCGTGGCGATTACCGCCGGGCTGCAGCCGGGCGAACGAGTGGTCACCCAGGGGGCCTACACCGTGCTGCTTGCTTCGCGAGGTGAGCAAGACATCGGCCATGGCCACGCCCACTGAGGAGCACCGACATGTTGGACCGATTGATTGACTGGTCACTGCAGAACCGCCTGCTGGTGATAGCCGCCTCCGCCCTGCTGCTCGTTCTCGGTGTGTTGACCGCGCGCGATGTGCCGGTAGACGTATTCCCGGATCTGACCGCCCCGACCGTCACGGTGATGACCGAGGCACCGGGCCTGGCCGCCGAGGAGGTGGAACAGCAGGTCAGCTTCCCGATCGAGACGGCGATGAACGGGGCGACTGACGTACGGAGGCTGCGTTCGCAATCCGTGCCCGGCTTTTCCATCGTCTGGGTGGAGTTCGAATGGGGCACGGACATTCTCGAGTCGAGGCAAATTGTGACCGAGCGTCTCGATCAGGCCCGTGACGACCTGCCCCAGGCCGCCGGCGTGCCGCAACTCGGGCCGATCACCTCGATCATGGGCGAGATCGAGTTCTTCGGCGTGCGTGCCGAGCCGGGCGAAAATCAGGGCGCCAGCCTCATGCTGGCCCGGGAAGTCGCCGACTGGCAACTCGAGCCCCAACTGCTCGCGATTCCCGGCGTGGCGAACGTCACCGCCCTCGGCGGCGACATCCGCGAGTATCAGGTGCTGGTCTCTCCCGACCGCCTCCAGGAGATGAACATTGGCCTGGATCAGGTGCGCGAGGCGGCGTCCCGGGCGAACCGGAACGCCGGCGGCGGCTGGATCAGCGAAGGGGGCCAGGACTACTTGCTGCGTTTCCTCGGCCGCACGGAACATGCGCCGGACATCGGTGAGGCGGTCATCACCGTCCGCGGCGACGCACCCATTCGCATCCGCCACGTCGCCGAGGTGCGCGAGGGTCCGGGCATCCCGATCGGCGATGGCAGCATCAACGGCGACCCCGGCGTTGTCGTCGCGGTATCCAAGCAACCGGGCGCCGACACCATTGAGCTGACCCAGCGTATCGGTCGGGTCCTGGAGCAGGCGAAGGCCGACCTGCCAGAGGGCATCCACCTCGAGCCGGGACTGTTCCGCCAGGCCGATTTCATCTCCCGTGCCATCGATAACGTCGCCGTGGCACTTCGGGATGGCGCGATCTTCGTCGTGGTGGTGCTGTTCGCCTTCCTGTTCAGTTTCCGCACCACGCTGATTTCCGTGCTCGCCATCCCGCTGTCACTCGTGGTCGCCCTGGTCGGGCTCAAGTGGATGGGCATCGGCATCAATACCATGACCCTGGGTGGGATGACCATCGCCATCGGCGCGCTGGTCGACGATGCGATCATCTTCGTCGAGAACATCTACCGACGACTGCGCGAGAACGCCCGTCGCGAGCAGCCCGCCCCAGCGGCCAGTGTGGTCTATCGCGCCAGCTCGGAGGTACGCCAGTCGGTCGTCTTCTCGACGGCCATCATCATGCTGGTGTTCGCCCCGCTGTTCTTTCTCCAGGGGGTCGAGGGGCGACTGCTCGAACCGCTGGGTCTGGCCTATCTGTTCGCGATCGCCGCATCCCTCCTGGTCGCCCTGACGCTGACGCCGGTGCTGAGCCTGTGGCTGCTGTCGAAGGACAAGGCCCTGGGCGAAGAGAAAGACCCACCGCTGATCCGCTTCTTCAAATGGCTTTATGCCCCCATCCTGAAGGCCAGCCTGCGCTTCGCACCTGCCGTGCTGGGATTCTCGGTGATCATGGTGGTGGCCACCCTGCTGGTTATCAGCCAATTCGGTCGCTCGTTCCTGCCGGAATTCAACGAGGGCAGCCTGACGATCGCGGTGACAGCCCCGCCCGGCACCTCTTTGGAGACCTCGGCGGCCATCGGCGGACAGATCGAGGACATCCTGCTCGATTTCGAAGAGGTGCAAACCGTGGCCCGCAAGACGGGTCGGGCCGCCCTGGACGCGCATACGCAGGGACCGAACTCCTCCGAGCTCGAGGTGACGCTGGGCGAGCTGCCACAAGGCAAGGAGGCATTTTTGGCCGAACTGCGCGGCGCCTTGAATGGCGTGCGCGGGGTCAATATCAATATCGGCCAGCCACTCTCGCATCGCATCGACCACATGCTATCCGGCACTCGGGCGGCCATTGCGGTGAAGATCTTCGGCCCCTCGCTGGCCGAACTTCGACGCCTTGGCGGCGAACTCGAAGGCACCATGCAGGAGGTGGACGGTCTGGTCGACGTCGCCATGGAACCGCTGCAAGCCGTACCGCAACTGCGATTGCGTGCCGATCGCGAGGCGATCGCCCGCTACGGAATGACGGTGGAGGAAGTTGCCCAACTGGTGGAGACCGCCTACCGCGGCAGCGTCGTCTCGGAGGTGTTCGAGGGTAATCGACGCTTCGACCTGGTGGTCCGTTTCAACGACAACGCCCGCGAAGATCGTCACGCAGTCGGCGATACCCTGATCAGGACAGCCACCGGCGACATGGTGCCCTTGCGGGCACTGGCCAGCCCTTCGTTCGAGCGCGGGCCGGGCACCATCCTGCGCGAGAACGCGCAACGTCGTCTCGTGGTCAGCGCCAACGTCGCCGGTCGCGACCTGCGTGGCGCGGTCGAGGCCATTCAGGCGAGTGTCGATGCCGACATGAGCCTGCCGGAGGGCTACCGAATCGAGTACGGTGGCCAGTTCGAGGCGGAGGCCAATGCCACCCGCACCATCGGCTGGGTCTCGCTGGCCGTGCTCGCCGGCATCCTGCTCCTGCTGCAGATGGCCTTCCGCTCGCTGCGGCTGGCGCTGCTGGTCATGGTCAACATCCCGCTCGCCCTGGTCGGTGGCGTGGCCGCGGTCTGGTTCATGGGCGGGACGATCACGGTCGCGGCCCTGGTGGGCTTCATCACCCTGTTCGGCATCGCCATCCGCAACGGCATTCTGTTGATCAGCCGTTATCAGGCATTGGCGCGGGACGGCATGGATGTCGATCAGGCGGTGGTCACCGGCTCGATGGAGCGACTCGCCCCGATCCTGATGACCGCCCTGACCGCGGGTCTGGCGTTGATTCCGTTGGCGATGGGGCTGGGCGAGGCCGGCACCGAGATCCAGGCGCCGATGGCGGTGGTGATCCTCGGCGGGCTGGCCACCTCGACATTCCTCAACATGGTCGTGCTGCCGGCGCTCTACCGGTTGGTTGCCGCGCGTCCGGGCGGGAAGCCCGGATGACGCGTCATCCAGTTACCGTTTCGAACGCGACTTGAGCGCCAACGCGGCCTGGTTGCGCAGGGTGCGCAGGCTGTTGAGATTGCCTTCCGTGAAGGCCGCGGCCGGGCCCTCGAGGTAGAACAGGCCAAACGGGGCACGATTGACGTGGAGGGGATAGGCCATCGCCAGGTCGCCCGTGCCCTGGAACTGCCAGTCGAAGATGTCGTCGCTGGGCATCTTCGGCCGGTGGATACTGCGATCCTCACCCGACTGGAACACCTGCGCCACGCGGCTGGTCTCGGAAAGCGACACGGTCATGCCAGGCTTGAATTCGGCGAACGACGCGCCCTGCCCCAGACGCGGAACCAGCTGCCACGCCTTGCGTTCCAGCATGTACAGCACGGCCAGATCCAGCCCTAGGCCCTCGTGCATCGCCTCGAGCATGCGCGCGAAGATCTGGCCGAGCGGCTCCTCGTCGGTCAATGCCTGTGTCGTCTGCTCAATGCAGGCGATCAGGCGCTCGGAACGCACCTCGGGATCCGGGTCGGCCGCCACCGACTCCTGGGCGGGCATGGGCGTGTCATGGTCGGCCTCCATGCGCTGCAGGAAGGCGGGCCGCTCGGCCGATGACAAGAGCTCCTCGTATTCGAGCATGTGGTCGCGTGCCACGGTGCTGGCGTCTTCGAAGACCGACGTCTCCACCTCGCAACGCCGTGCCAGGTCGAGCGTGTCGCGCCGGATGGCCTCCACGGAATCGCCACGAGCGATCACCTCGGCCGCCGTACGCGCCAGTTGCCCCAGTCGCAGGGCGCGCGCCTCGGGGGTCAACCGGGTGATCTTGCCCGAGGCGCGCGCGGTGGTGAGAAAACGCCGCGCGGATTCCGGCAGGCCCCACTGGCGGCAGACGTCACGGGCGAGCGCCACGGGTAATACGCCAACCACCTTCTGGATGGCCGTATCCTCGTCGAGCCCCTCATCACGACGGGCCCGCTCGATCTCGGCCAGGTGCTCGGGGGCATGGCGATAGACCAGCAGTGCCCCAAAGTCCTGGAACAGGGCGCAGAGGAACATTTCCTCGGCCGACAACCCGCCCAACTCCCGGGCCAGGTCCTGGGCGAGAAACGCCTGGTAAAGCGCCTGCAGGAAACGGCTTTGCAACAAGCGGCTGTGACGCTTGCTCTCGATTTGCTCGAACAGGGAAAGTGCCAGCGCGGCCAGCCGCACCTCCTCGAAACCCAGCACCGTCACCGCGCGGGTCACCGTGTTGATCTGGCCGCCCAGGTGGCGGTAGTGCGCGGCGTTCGCCAGCCGGAGGATGCGGTGGGTCAGCGCCGGGTCGCGCAAAATCAGCGCGGAAAGGTCATTGGCCGAGGCCAGTTCGTCATCAGTCAGCCGATACGCCTCCTGAACCGTGCGCGCGAACGCCGGAAAGTCCGGATTGCGCGCAATCCGCTTGAGGAGGGTGGATCGGAAGTTCTCTTTCACGTCTGGGGCGAGGTCCCGGTGCAAACAATTGGGCGGCGAGACTTTACCACGACGACCTGGCCGAATGGCGGCCAGGCACGCTACGCCTTGTTCCTTTTTCGGCGCCGATCAGCCGATCTTTAGGTAGTCACCACCGTGTTCCTTGAGAAAGGCGAGAAACTCGCGGGCGATCACTGACAGGGCCTTGCCGCGCGGGTAGACGATGTTCCAGTAGCGTTGCAGCGGAAAGCCCTCGACATCCAGCTTGACCAGCGGCCCGGCCTCGCTCTCGAGATTCAACGCATGCTCGGAGACCACCGAGATACCCAGTTGGCCGACCACCGCGTGCTTGATCGACTCGTTGCCCTCCAGCACCAGCCGCTGCCGAAGCTTGAGCCCGTGCTGGGCGAAGTGTTCTTCGACCTTGTGCCGAATGCCCGACCCCGGTTCGCGCATGATGAACGGCTCCTCGGCGATGCGCTCGATCGGGATGTGGCGCTCGCGGGCCAGCGGATGATCGCGGTGGGCGATCACCACCAACGGGTTGGGGGCGAAGGGAATCAGCTCAAGATCGATCCCACTGTCGGGTACGTGACCGATGATGTAGAGATCCGAGAGATTGTCCTCGATGCGCTTTAACAGCGTGTCCCGGTTGGAGACCTTGAGCTCCATCTCGATATCCGGGAACTGCTTAGCGAAATCCCCCATCGCCAGCGGGGCGAAGTACTTGGCGGTGGTGATCACCGACAGGCGCAACCGGCCCCTCTTCAGGCCCTTGAGGTCGTTGAGCGACATCTCGAGGTTCGACAGGGCATCGATCACGTCGCGGCAACCGCGGGCCACCAGGTTGCCGGCATCGGTGAGAAAGATCTTGCGACCCACCTGCTCGAATAACGGCATGCCCACCGTCTCCGAGAGGCTTTTGACCTGCGCCGAAACGGTCGGTTGGGTCAGAAACAACTCCTCGGCGGCCCGCGTGAAGCTTCCCAGCCGAGCCACCGCCTCGACGATCTCGATCTGCCGCAGGGTCGCGTGCCGAAGGAGGTAACGCGCCTCCGATTGCCGAGTCTCTTCCGCCATCATTCCTCTCCTGCCCGTCTTTGGTCGCCTGCATAGAACGGATTCTATGCAACAGCGACCACAAGATCGATGCAAACCCTGCCTGTCGCGCTCCGACGGAGGCCAATCCGCCCGCCCAGCGCCATGGTGAATGCCTACCAATGCATTGGGATGTGTCGCCCCATTTATTGACTATTATCTATACATAGACCCTAAGGAGGTCGGCTAGGCCCCGGCGTCTGTGTCTTGCCCAATGCCCGCCATGGCGGGCATTGATGCCGGAAATGGCAGGACAAGCGATCAATCATTGCCCCCCGAAGATCCGAGCAAAACCAACACATAGACGTTTATCAATGGATCACTTAGGCAATTCGAATTGGTGAACCAGGCCATGGATCACTACCTTTCGTCCTGCCGGCGGGTCCGTCTGCAACCACGCGGCGGACCCGACCAACCAGCCTGACCGGAGGGACATCATGACCACACTGACCAACTGGCCGATTGCCGGTGCCCTGCTCGCCTTGATGCCGTTGCTCCTGCTCGGTGCGGCGATCCCCGCCACCGGCGCGGGCGTCGAGGCGGCACGCCGCTACCGCCAGCGCGTGCGCTGGGCGGCCATCGGCGCCCTCGGGCTGGCCATCGTGGCCGCCATCGCCTTTCTTGCCGGCAGCCGGGCCCCACTGACGATCGCCGCCCTGCCCTTGCCGAGCGACATCGGCGCGCTGGCGCTGTCGATCCAGGTCGACCAGCTCACGATGGCGCTCGCCGTTCTGGTGGCCCTGGTGGTGACCCTGATCGCCCGCTACAGCGAGAAATACCTCGATGGCGATCCGCAGCAGGCGCGCTTCTTCCGCCTGCTGGCACTGACCGCCGGCTTCTTTCTACTGGTCGTGATCTCGGCCAACCTCGCCCTGTTCACCCTCGGCATCATCCTGACCGGCTTCTCGCTGCACAAGATGCTGCTGTTCTACCCGGACCGCCCGCGCGCGGTCATGGCGACGCACAAGAAGTCACTGTTCAGCCGCACCGCGGATGCCTGCCTGGTGGCCGCCACCATCCTGATCGGCCAGCAGGTCGGCAGCCTGCAGTTCGACGCGATCGCCGAGTGGGCCAATGCGCAGGACGGCATGCCGGTAGGGATGCATGCCGCGGCCTTCCTGATTGTGCTCGCCGCGATCCTCAAGAGCGCCCAGTTCCCGTTCCACGGCTGGCTGCTGCAGGTCATGGAGGCACCCACGCCGGTCTCGGCGCTGATGCACGCGGGCATCGTCTACAGCGGCGCGATCATCGTGCTGCGCACCAGCGAGTTTCTGCTCGCCCAGGGCAGCGCGCTGTACCTGCTCGCCATCGTCGGGCTGGCCACCCTGGTGATCGCCTCCCTGGTCATGCTCACGCAGACGGCGGTGAAGTCCTCGCTGGCCTGGTCGACCACCGGGCAGCTCGGCTTCATGCTGCTCGAGCTGGGCCTGGGCCTGTTCGCCCTGGCGCTGCTGCACCTGATCGGCCACTCGCTCTACAAGGCGCACGCCTTCCTCGCGGCCGGCAGCATCCCCGACCAGCTGCGCCAGCCCAAGCCCGCCGCGCGCCGCCGCATCCGCATCGGCACCTGGCTGCTCACCATCGTCGCCAGCCTCGCGCTGACCACGGCGCTCGCCGCGATCCTCGGCTTGCAAGTCAGCCACGAGCCGGCGCTGATTGCCCTGGTCGCGATCGTCGCGCTGGCCGTGGCCCAACTGGTGCTCAAGGCGATCACGGTCGCGCCGAGCGGCGCGGGTATCGCCCGGGCAATAGCGGTCGCAGCCGTCATGGCGGCTGTCTATTTCCTGCTCCACGAGGCCTTCGTGACCCTGTTCGGATCGACGGTCGCCGCGATCCCGGACACCCTCACGCCGGCCTACGGCCTGATGCTGGCGCTGACCACGATCAGCTTCCTGTTCCTCGCCTGGCTGCAGGGCCCCGGCCGCGATCACTTCAACGGCTCGGGCCGCAAGGGGCTGTTCGTGCATCTGTACAACGGGCTGTATGTCGACCTGCTGGTCGAGCGCGCCGCGCACCGCCTGTGGCCGCACAAGGTCGGTCAGCACCGGTCGCAGCACGACGTCGTCAAGACGCAAACCCCCGCCACCACGACCCCCTACTGATTCGCCGGTTTCCTACCGGGAGGACCCTGTCATGACTCTGGCAACGCAAGCACCGCCGGCCAACGCTCAGGCAACGCCGTCGACCGAACACCTCGATCTCGAGCAGGTTCGCCAACTGGCCGACGCGGCCGGTCGCAAGATCGCCCCGCTCTGGCCGCTGGACTCGTTCGTCGCGGTCAATCCCTACCTCGGCCTGATCGACCAGTCATTTAGTAAGGCGAGTGGCTATCTGGCCGCGATCGCCGGCGAGCGCACCGCCATGGATCACGAATGGTATGCCGCGCGTTGGGCTGATGGGCGCCTGACGCGCGAGCACATCGAGCGGGCCGTCGAGCAGCTGGGCAACCCGGTGGCCGTCGAGACGGTCATCAACGCGCTTGAATCGCATCGCACGACCAGCACCCCAGTGCCCATGCTGGTCGAGGCGCTCGATCGCCCCGGCGCGGCACCGATCTCGATCTTCGTGGTCGACCAGATCAGCCACTTCCTCGCCGCGCACTTCGACCGCGGCCAGGCAATCTGGAGCACGCCGGACGAGAGCGAGTCGCTGTACACCGCGTGGCGCGAGTACACCCTGATCGATCGCAGTGCGCGGGCTGCCGGGCTGGGTCAGGCACGACGCTATCTGCGCGAGGTGCCCACCGATCCGATCGAGGCGATCGCCTGGGCGATCGAGACCCTGCAGTTGCCCGAGTCGGTGCACGCCGACTACCTGTTCGCGGCCCTCAAATCGATCAACGGCTGGGCGGCTTATTGCCGTTACCGCCTGTGGGGCGCGGAGCTGACCGGCGGGACCTGCGACGATCTCACCGACCTGCTCGCCGTGCGCCTGGTCTGGGAGGCCCTTGCCCTCAAGTCGACCGACAGCGCCGCGATTCGCCGCGAATGGCAGCGCCAGATCGAGCGCCACCACGAGGCGATCGCCGCCGCCCAGAACGAGGCCATTATCGACGAGGTCATGCTCACGGCCACCGAGATCGCCTTCCGCGATCCGGTCGTCCAGCATTTCCGCGAGGCGACCGCGATCCGCAGCACGACAGCGGCGCGCCCACCGATTCAGGCGGCCTTTTGCATCGACGTGCGATCCGAGGTCTTCCGCCGTCACCTGGAAACGAGCTTTCCCGGGGCACAGACCATCGGCTTTGCCGGGTTCTTCGGCGTGCCGCTGGCCTACCGCCGCCTGGGCGAGTCGCAGTGCCGCACGCACACGCCGGTCCTGCTCAACCCGGGCGTGACCGTGGAAGACCACGTCGAGGACAATCCCGATCTGGCCGCACGCCGGCAACAGCGCATCGGCAACACCCTGTCGTGGAAGCAGTTCAAGCTCTCGGCGGCCTCCTGCTTCACCTTCGTCGAGTCGGCTGGCCTGACCTACCTGCCCAAGCTGATCGGCGACACGCTCGGCTGGCACACGCCGACCCCGCCGCCGGACGAGGCCGGGCTGACCGACGCGGAGCGCGCGCAGGTTCATCCGGCACTCGGGACGGAGGCCAGCGTGGACGAGCGCGTCGGCATGGCCGAGGGCATCCTGCGGGGGCTGGGTCTGACCGATGCCATCGCACCGATCGTGCTTGTGGCCGGACACGGCAGCACCACCACCAACAACCCGCATCGGGCGGGACTGGACTGTGGTGCCTGCGCGGGGCAGACCGGCGAGGTCAGCGCCCGGGTAGCGGCCGACCTGCTCAACGACCCCGTCATCCGTCCGGGCCTGGCCGAGCGCGGCATCGAGATCCCCGCAGACACGCGCTTTATCGCCGCGCTGCACGACACCACCACTGACGAGGTCGGCCTGCTCGACCTCGAGGAGGGGACTGTCGAGCAGGCGAAGCTCGACGAATTGCGCCAGGCACTGGGACAGGCCGGGGACCTCACCCGCCTGGAGCGCCTGGTCACGCTGCGCGAGAACCTGAGCGACAACCCGGCGGACCGCGAGGCGGCGCGCAAGTCCGTGACGCATCGGGGCCGGGACTGGTCCGAGGTGCGCCCGGAGTGGGGCCTGGCCGGCAACGCCGCCTTCATCGCCGCCCCGCGCGAGCGCACCCGCGATCTGGATCTCGGCGGCCGGTCGTTCCTGCACGACTACGACTGGCGCAAGGACGAGGGCTTCGGCGTGCTCGAACTGATCCTGACCGCCCCGCTGGTGGTGGCCAGCTGGATCAACCTGCAGTACTACGGCTCGACCGTGGACAACGAGCGCCAAGGGTCGGGCAACAAGGTGCTGCACAACGTCGTCGGCGGGCTCGTCGGGGTGCTGGAAGGCAACGGCGGCGACCTGCGGGTGGGCCTGTCGATGCAGTCACTGCACGACGGCGAGAACTGGCGACACGAGCCGCTGCGGCTGTCGGCCTTCGTCGAGGCACCCGCCGAGGCGATCGATACCATCATTGCCGGCAACCAGACGCTGCAACACCTGATCGACAACCGCTGGTTGACACTGCTGCGCCTCGATGACGCGGGCGAGGTGTTCCGTCGGCGCGGACACGGTGACTGGGTGGCCGAAACGACCTGAGGTCACCGGCATTCGCCGGTCACGACACCGAAAACGACAAAGGGCGCGGATTCATCCGCGCCCTTTTCTTTGTCCAGTCATCGTCAATTGCGATGCGTGTCGCTTCAATCGGCCACGCTGCCGCGCACCGGCATGGAGGCAAACCGTCGCCACACCAGACGCCAGGTCAACGGTTCGCGGCGATTCCACGGCAGCAACGACACCAGCCGAGCCATGGTGCAGTAGCCCACCGATACCTGAGCCCAGGTACCGATGGTCGGGATCCAGAACAGCCAACGCATCGGCTCGGGCAGCGCGACCAGTAGCAGAAGCAGATAGAAAAAGCGCACCTGAACCGGAAAGGCCGTCGGGCGCTCCGCCCTGACCGCGAAGTGCACCAAGTTGATCACGGTCAGACCGATCGCCAGCCACAGCCCGACCGGATCAACCAGCACCCCATAGGTCAGCAACACGGCCGTCACCAGCCAGTACCACCACCCGACGTCTTTCACCTCCAGCATCAGCATGGTCACGCTCCTTGTCATGGTTCTGAGTGTCGATTCCGAGCATAGCCTGCTTTTCATTAGCAGTCTATGCATATCGATATGCGACGCGGTCATCGCGCATCCCGTTCCCTTGGGAACTAGTAGCCTGGCTATCTTGTCGCAGGACTCGATCATCAACCACAAACGGACAGAACCAAGGAGTCCTCAATGCGAATTGCCCCCAGAACCCTCGCCGTACTGGTCACTGCTTTCGGCTTTTCCCACCAGGCCATGGCGGCCGACGCCCCGCACTGGACCTACGAGGGCGACACCGGACCGGCGAAATGGGCAACCCTGGATTCGTCCTTCAAGACCTGCGGGGATGGCGTGAACCAGTCGCCCATCGACCTGCGCACCCCCGTCGCGGCCGAGCAGTCTGCCCCGGCCTTCGACTACTCTGCCGGTGGGACTCACGTCGTCAATAACGGTCATGCCGTTCAGGTCGACTACCAGAAGGGCAGCACACTGACGCTCGACGGCCACGACTTCCAACTCAAGCAGTTCCATTTCCATGCCCCGAGCGAGCACACGATCGAGGGTCGTCATTTCCCGCTTGAGGCGCATTTCGTCCATGCCGATCCGGTCGGCAACCTGGCCGTGGTGGCCGTGCTCTTCGAGAAAGGCGAGGCCAACGAGGCGCTCGAGCCGCTCGTGGAGAACCTCCCTGACTCTGCGGGAGACGAGGTTGAACTGAATGCGGCGTTCGACGCAGCCGACCTGTTGCCGGCCGAGACCGAGCATTACCGCTACAACGGCTCGCTGACCACGCCTCCCTGCAGCGAGGCGGTCCGCTGGGTGGTCATGCAAGAGCACCCCACCCTCTCTGCCAAGCAGATCAAGGCCTTCGAGAAGGCGATCGGCATGGATAACAATCGCCCGGTGCAACCGGTCAATGCACGGGTGCTGATCGACTGATCGTATCGGCACTCAGGCCCTCCCCGATTGAGCTAAGCTCCCCATCAAGGCCGATGTGATCAACCGAGGGCCTGCCCGATGGATTCCGACTGGATCAAGCGCACCTATTTCAGCGATGAACAGTTGCGAGCCGCCGATGAGTATCTTCGGGAAGTCGGTGCAGACCTGTCCTTGGACCGGCGGATCACCGCCGGCCATGAAGGCGACTTCAGGCTCTTCGTCAACGACAAACAGGATCTGCATGGCTATCTGGGCCACACCGAAGACGGCACCATTGCGGTCATCGTCCCCGAGCCCCCGGCCTCCCTCAAGCAGGCCCACATGATCCCCGGCGACCAGGTGATCCTGCAGGCCGGCGAGAATCGCTTCATGGGACGACTACGACAAACCTTCCACGGACGCCGCAAAGAGGATCCTGGCGGCTCCTTCGTGATGACGATCCACCCCGCTGATGGATCGGCTGACGGTTGCCGAAAACGGGGGCAAATAGAGAAAGGGCGCGTCGCGACGCGCCCTTTCTACGTTTGGCTCCCGGCTGCGCCGCGAGCGGCCTTACCAGGATTTGTAGGGCAGGAACTTGCCGTTCATGGTGATCACGACGCGATCGCCGGCGGGGTTGGCCTCGCGGTCGATATCGAGCGAGAAGTCGATCGCGCTCATGATGCCATCGCCGAATTCCTCGTGGATCAGCTCCTTCATGGTCGGACCGTAGACGCCCACGACCTCGTAGAGGCGATAGATCAACGGATCGGTGGGCACGGTCTGCTCCCAGGTCTTCATCGGGCAGTCCTCGATCGCGGCCTTGGCCTCGGCGGGCAGTTCGAGGATCGCGACGAGCTTGTCGGCGAACTCGGGCTTGAGGCTGTTCATGCCCAGGCAGGCCGAGGTCACGAAGGTCGGCGACAACCCCACCCCGCTGGCGATATCGGCCCAGGACAGGCCCAACTCGGTCTTCTTTTCCAGGATCAGGTCGGTCAGTGCGTGCTTGGTCATCATGAGGGCATCTCCGTCAAGGGATCACGTTGGTTGGCTTGGGAAGGTCTGCACGAATAGCCAACGCCTCTGCGGGTCGCCAGGCGTCCAGATGCAAGGCGCCGTGCGCGGGCAATGGCCCGTCCCATTGGCAAGCACGGCAACGCCGTAGATGGGCGCCTGGCGGCTCGCCCTGCGGGGCTTTCCGGCTTGACCGCCCTCAGTGTTACCGATCCTCGCCGGGCAATGAGCCCGCCTTCGGATCGATGCCTTGATGGCGAACAAGCCGGTAAGCCAGAGGCATTGGCTATTCGTGCAGACCTTCCCTTGGTGGCCGGCAATGGCCACTGCCCGCTTCATTACAAGAAGCCTGCCAAGCCTCGTTTTTTTCTTTATTTCATAAGGTTAGACGGCCACCTCACCTGACGGCACACCCCGAATCGGACATTGTCCGCCCCGCACCGCACAAACATCGGACATTGTCCGACACTGCGCGCCCCACCACGGGGCGCCCCTGCCAAAAACGCTCTAAAACGACGCGTTGACGCCATTCCCGGTTGTTGGCACAGCCTCTGCAATGCAGTAGGCGACGGCGGGACTCGTCCAGCGAGATCCCGGCCCACGTCCAAGCCAATCCAAAACCGGAGTGAATACTCATGAGCACAGCAACCGCCCAACCCGTCGCCCCGTCCTGCATCCGCCAGGCGATCAAGGAAATCGATGCCGACGGCCTCAAGGCGCTGAGCGAGAAGGGCAAGGCCAACCCGGACGCGGTGGTCACGCTCAAGGCGAAGACCGTCTGCGAAGGCCGCTTTCGCAACCTGACCTACATCCGCGATCTCGACCCGGTGGTCGTCGACGAGCCGCCGCACCTGCTGGGCGACGACACCGCCCCGAACCCGTCCGAGGCCACCCTGGCCGCCCTGGGCGCCTGTCGGGCCGTGGGCGTGCACGCCAATGCCACCGCTCGCCAGATCAAGATCAGCAAGCTCGAGCTGAACATGGAAGCGGACATCAACGTCACCGCCGTCTGGGGCACGGGGGATCTCGACGAATCGAAGCCGCTGGGCTTTACCGCCATCCGCGTGTACTTCGACGTCGAGACGGTCGACCCGATCAGTGACGAGGACCTGCAGGACCTGCTGAATACCGCCGAGAAGTGGTCACCGGTGGCCAACACCATGACCCGCCCGGTCGACCTCTCCTGCCATCTCGCCTGATCACCGAGACGTCATCCAATCGGCCCGGTCCTCCGGGCCTCCTTTCGGAGATGATTCCATGACCCTCGCTACCCAAGCCCCCGTGGCGACCCGGCCGGATGTGGCCCCGCCCGAGGTGCCAAGCTTCCTGAAAACCGAAACCCCCGACCTCGACACGGTCATTCGCCGCGCCCTCAAGCCGAAGGTGATCGCGATCGACCACGGCGAATACCCCGCCGACCTGTTGCACGAAATCGGTGCGGCCGGCGCCTATCGCCACCACCTCGCCACCCAGAACCCGGCCGGCATGGATATCGCCGCGGCCATCGACGACATGGACCGCATCTCGGCCGAGTGCATGTCGACCGGCTTCATGACCTGGTGTCAGGACGCCGTGGCCTGGTATGTCGAGAACGCCGACAACCAGCACTTGAAGGACACCGTCCTGCCGAAGCTCGCCAGCGGCGAACTGCTCGGCGGTACCGCCCTGTCCAACCCGATGAAGTACTTCGCCGGCATCGAGGACATCCTGCTGCATGGCGAGGAAACCGACGACGGCTTTATCGTCAATGGCAACCTGCCGTGGATCTCGAATCTGGGCGAATCCCACGTGTTCGGCTCGATCTTCCACGTTAAGGGCGAGCACCCGCGCGACGTGATGGCACTGGTCCACACCGACACACCAGGGCTGACGCTCAAGCAACTGGTCGAATTCACCGGCATGGAAGGCACCGGCACCTACGCCCTCTTCTTCGAGGATGTCTTCATCGCGAAGAACGAGATCATGGCCGACCCGGTCGGCCCGTTCCTCAATCGCATCAAGGCCGGCTTCGTGCTGCTGCAAGCGGGCATGGCCACCGGCGTGATCGAAGGCTGCATCCGCCTGTGCGAGGACGTCGAACCGCGTCTCGGTCACGTCAATTGCTACCTCGACGACCGCCCCGACGAACTGCGCGAGGCACTGGAAGACGCTCGCGCCCTGGTGCGCGACCTGGCCCAGGACGTACACAACCCCGACCCGGCCTACTTCCGTCAGGTACTGGAACTGCGGCTCGCCGGCTCGGAACTGGCCCTGCGCGCGGCCAACAGCGCCATGCTGCATACCGGCGCGAACGGCTACCTCGTCGATGCACCCGCCCAGCGCAAGCTGCGCGAGGCCTACTTCGTCGCCATCGTGACCCCGGCGATCAAGCACCTGAGGAAGGAAATCGAGGCGCTGATCGACTGACAAGCACCCCGATAAACCTATTACGCCACCCGATTGCGGCGTCGCGTGCTCGCTCGCTCCTCGCCTATCCGATCGATATGTCCCGTCGCTCGCTCCACGGCTCCTTGCACTCGGGCGGCTCATGACGGTTTCTCGAGGTACTTGAAAATATGACATCCAGTGCCCGATTCGACACCCGACTATCGCTGACCCTGTTCGGCTTAATGCTGGCCTGGCTGTGTATCGAGGCCATCGACGTGACCCGCCCCAAGGCCGAGCCGCGACCAACCGCCCCATACGAATTGAATGAATTCAAGGTGACCCGCCATGAACACGCCTGAAGAAGACATCCGCTGGATCTGCACCGTCTGCGGCTGGATCTATGACGAGGACGAGGGCGACCCGGACAGCGGGCTGGCGCCGGGCACCCGTTTCGAGGACATCCCTGACGACTGGTACTGCCCGCTGTGCGGCGTGACCAAGGCCGACTTCATGCCCCTGCACGAGTACGCCGCCCAGCGCGCCGTCGAGGCGAATGCCCCGCGCCCCCGGGCCGTGCGGGGTGGCGTGGGCGGGCCCGACTCGGTGGTCATCATCGGCGCCGGCGTGGCCGGCTGGACGGTCGCCGAACAGTTGCGTGCCCGCGACCCCGACCGCCCGATCACGCTGATCAGCAACGACGAGGCGGCCGCCTACACCAAGCCGGGCCTGTCGATGGCGATCAGCCAGGGACGCGCGCCGACCGACCTGATCGAGCAGAGCGGGCCGACCAAGGCGGCCGCACTGGGCATCACCCTGCAACCGAACACCGCCGTGCTCGCCCTGAACACCGACGGCAAGCGACTGCTGACCACGCGCGGCCCGGTCCACTACGGGGACCTCGTGCTCGCGCTCGGTGCCCGCCAGCGTTTCCGCGCCTTCGATGGCGATGCCGCCAATCGCATTACGCGCCTCAATCACCTGGCCGCCTACCAGCGCCTGCGCGCTCGCCTCGATGCCGAGTCGCGGCATCTGACCATCATCGGCGCCGGGCTGATCGGGGTGGAACTGGCCGAAGACCTGACCGCCGGCGGGCATCGCGTGACCGTGCTCGATCTCGGCGAGCGCATGCTCGATCGGCTCGCCCCCGCCCCGCTGGGCAACGAATTGGGGCAACACCTGGCGGCCAAGGGCGTGGATTTTCGCCCCGGCACCAGCCTCGCCCGCGTCGATCACGCCGACGGTCGCCTCAAGGTGACGCTGACCAACGGCGGCGAGATCCACAGCGACGAGGTGATCTCGGCGATGGGACTGGTGCCCAACACCGCCCTGGCCCAGCGCGCCGGGCTGATCACCAACCGCGGCATTCTCGCCTCGGCCCAAACCATGCAGACCAGTGATCCGCACGTCTACGCCGTTGGCGACTGCACCGAGATCGATGGCAACAGCTACTTCTTTATCGAGCCAATCCGTCGCATGGCCCAGACCGCCGCCGCGGCCCTGAACGGCGATTGCGAACCGTTCGAACACCGCCCGGCGGCCATCCGCATCAAGACACCCAGCCTGCCGATCATGCTCTGCCCGCCCGATCGCAAGCTGGTTGACCTGGGCCGCTGGACGCCACACCCGGTCGACGCCGGCCAACGCAACGACTTTGTCAGCCGCGGCCAGTTGGCCGGTTATGCACTGGCCGGCAAGGCCGTCAGCGAACACGAATCCCTTTACCGGCGCGTCACGGGGCGCGCTAGTTGAGGCGGTCACACCCGTCGACTCACCCACCGAGGCCAAAAGCCTCAGGAGAAAGACATGAGCACCCCCCTCATCGAACCGCAGGACTTGCAGCAATTACTCGGCACCACCCCGGACGACGTGGTACTGCTCGACGTCCGCGACGTCGACGAGTGGATCGCCGAGAGCTCCTCGCCCTACGGCAAGGATTTCTGTCCGCGCAAGGGACGCCTGCCCGAGGCGGTGTGGATCGAGTGGTATCACGGGAACCCCTGCACGGTTCGATAGCGTCTCTGCGGGACCGCCAAGGGCCCAGGTGCAAGGCGCAGCCCTTGTGAAGGGCCGTCGCCCTTCACAAGGGCTGCAACGCCGCAGATGGGCCCTTGGCGGCCCGCCCGGATGGGGCTCGCGGGTTTGCCCGCACTCGGCGTTGCCGTCCCTCGACGGGCAATCAAGCCCACCTTCGGGCCGGCGCCTTGATTGCGGGCAAACCCGCGAGCCAGAGATGCCATCGAACCGTGCAGGGGTTCCCTGATGAAGCCCGGCGAGGTAGCGCGCTTCAAGTCGCCCAGCGAGATTCGCGCCGAGTGCGACAGCGTCGGCATCACCCCGGATTCCGAGGTGTTCCTGTACTGCTTCAAGGGCGCTCGGGCCTCCAACACGCTGGTCGCCCTGCGCGCCGCGGGCATCGAGAACGTGCGGTTGTATTTCGGTTCCTGGAACGAGTGGTCGCGCGACCCGAGCCTGCCGATCGAGGAAGGCCTGCCCTTCGTGGCCTGATACGATCCTGCAGAGCCATTGCATCGCTCTGAGGCCCGGCATGCCGGGCCTTTTTTTGCTGCGGGCCGAACGGACTCCCGCCCCAACCCACTCCCGGAGACACCGCCGTGAGTTCGATCACGCTCTACGACTTTCCCCTGTCCGGCAACTGCCACAAGGTGCGGTTGCTGCTCTCGATGCTCGAGATCGATCACGAGCGCGTCACTATCGACGTCGTCGCCAACCAGACCGCCTCGCCCCAGTTCAAACGCATCAACCCGCGCGGCCAGGTGCCCTTTCTGGTCGATGGCGAGGTGAGGATCTGGGACTCGATGGCGATCCTGATCTACCTGGCGCGTCGATACGGCACCACTCGGTGGCTCCCCGACGAGCCGACGGCCGAGGCGCTCGTGATGCAATGGCTGGCCGTGGCCGGCGACGAGTTGCTCTACGGCCTGGCCCGCGCCCGCGCCGTCTGGCGACTCGGTCGCCCCTTCAATCGCGAGCAGTGCCAGCAGGAAGGACGGGGCGGCCTGTCGTTGATGGAGCAACGACTCGCGCAGGCCGATTGGCTGGCCGCCGAGCATGTCACCATCGCGGATATCGCCTGTTACCCCTACGTGGCGCTGGCCGACGAGGCCGGTGTCACGCTGGAACCCTACCCCGCCGTCCGTGAATGGCTCGCGCGGGTCGAGGCCCTGCCCGGCTGGGTGCCGCTGATCGAACGCGAAGACGAAGGGGGTTGAAGCGACTCCACGAGGCGATACGGGGCGTCAGTCACGCACTTTGGGTCGGTCTTTCTCGAGCTGTTCCTGTGCCCGTGCCTGCACCGGGCCGGGGATCGCGGCGGCCCGCCGTATCGCGTCGTCCGCCTCGCCCGTCTGGCCGAGCGAACGGAGCACAAGCCCCAGGTTGAGCCAGGCGGCCGCGAAATCGGGGTCTTCCTGCACGGCGCGGCGAAACGCTTGAACCGCGTTCTCTCGCTCGCCGCTGGCCGCCAGGGCGTTGCCGAGGCCAAATTGCGCCAGGGCAAGGCTCGGCTCGCGAGCAACCAGTGACCGCCATGCGGGCAGGGTCGGCTGCGCACCCTGCACCGACTCGAACGCCGAGATCGCGCCGGCGGCCTCGCGGCCCACGGTAGAGACCGGCAATTCACCCGGGGGCAACGCCACGAAGGCCCAGCGGCCCGAACGCGCCCAGGTGGCATCGAATCGCCCCATCGCAACGTCCATGCGCGGCGTTTCGCCGCTGTGGAGCACCAGGCGTTCCTGGTCGAGGTCGTAGCCGGTCACCACCGCGTAGTGCCACATCGGCCACCACGCCAGGGCCAGATTCTGCAACACCGCCACGGAACGACCGGCCGCCACCTCCTTCAAGAGGGCATCCATCCGTCCCGGGATCACGAACGGGATCAGCCCGTGACGCCGGACGGTGGCCAGCATCTCGGGCTGGACGCTGCCATCGCGACCGGGCAGGAACACCTGTGGGATCAGCTCGTCGACACTCGCGGCACGCCCGCCGTGCTCGAGCACCATGGCCAACGTGGCAGGACCGCACTGGTAGTCACCCTGGCCATAAAACGGCACCTCGTCGATCAGGTGCCGATCCGGGACGGCCGAGCGCGTCGCCTCCGACAAGGATGGCGTCGTGGCGCAGCCACTGAGCAACAACAAAGCGGCCAGAAACGACAAAGCGCCCGGCCAGCGGGCGCTTTTGATCGATTGATATCGCATCGTGATCAGCGAGTGAACGGGAACACGCTGGTCAGTCCCAGCAGATCGGTCACCAGCAGGACGATGAACACCGTGAACAAGGCACCGACCACGGCATTGGCCCCCGCCGGCATCTGGTCAAGGCGTGCGTTCATCTCGCGCACTTCCTGATCGGACAAGGCCGCGACACGCTGTTCGACCTGCGCCGGGTCGACGCCCTGGGCGACCAGCTGGTCACGCACCTCGTCTCGGGAGAGCAACTCCACGACCCGTTCACGATCCACGCTGGCCTGATCGGCGTTCAACGCTTCCTGGGTCGTGACCAGCCCGTCGATCACCGACGACGGCGCGGCCATCGCCGATACGCTGCCCAAGGTAAACGACGCAATCACGAACGGCGTGACGATTCGAGCGACTTTCTTCATGACATCCACCCCCAGTGCAAAACCCATTTTTTCCCGGCAAAACCGGACACTTACAAGTCTAGTCCAATCCTGCCGGGTTTCCGGGCGCGCGCAGTCAGGGGGGCCTTGACCAACACGGGCGTGTCACGGACGGCGCAACCCCAATTTGTCGAGCCGATAGCGAAACTGTCGGGTGGTCATCCCCAGGCGTTTGGCCGCCTGTGTCTTGTTGCCGCCGGTTTCGCGCAATGCCTCAAGCAGCGCATCGCCCTCGTCCTCGCGCACCCAGCGATACCGAGTGCCCACCTCAGCGGGCGGTGGCGGGTTAAATCGAGCCACTCCCGTGCCCGGCGCGCCTTCGGCATCCGTGGACCGATCGGGAACCGATTGTGCAGCGGCCGGGGCGCTGCCCGCCTCGAGGTGATCGGTGACATGGGATTCATGCGTCAGGATCAGCTTGATGTCGGCCACGGTGATCCAGCCATTCTGCGCCACCAGCACCGCGCGCTTGATCACGTTCTCCAACTGGCGAATGTTGCCGGGCCAGTTGTAGGCGGCCAGGCGATCGAGCACGCCGGTCTCGAAGGCGGCATTGCGATCGAATTCCTGGCTGGCAACCTGCAGGAAATGCCGCGCGAGGAGCTTCACGTCGCCATCGCGCTCGCGCAGGGCCGGCAGGGAAATGGGAAAGACGTTCAGCCGGTAGAACAGGTCGATGCGAAAGCGGCCCTGGTTGACCGCCTCCTGCAGGTTCTTGTGCGTCGCGGCAATGATGCGCACGTCGACCGGCACGTCCTTGGTGCCACCCACCCGGTGGATGGTCTGTTTTTCCAGCACATGCAACAGCGTGGACTGCAAATCGAAGGCCAAGTCTCCGATCTCGTCGAGAAACAGCGTGCCACCGGAGGCGAGTTCGACACTGCCCTTCTTGGCCGACACCGCGCCGGTGAACGCGCCCTTCTCGTGGCCGAACAACTCGGATTCCAGCAGCGCGTCCGGGATGGCCGCGCAGTTGATCGCGATGAACGGCCCGTCGCAGCGCGGGCTGGTCAGGTGCACCATCCGGGCGAAGCGCTCCTTGCCGGTGCCGGACTCGCCGTTGAGCAGGACGGTGGCCTGGGTGGGCGAGACATGCAGGGTCTGGCGGACGGCCTGGCGCAGGGCCGGGCTCTCGCCGAGGATACCGTGACGCCCTTCCTGGT
Source organism: Guyparkeria halopsychrophila (assembly GCF_044582135.1). Classification (NCBI taxonomy): domain Bacteria; kingdom Pseudomonadati; phylum Pseudomonadota; class Gammaproteobacteria; order Chromatiales; family Thioalkalibacteraceae; genus Guyparkeria; species Guyparkeria halopsychrophila. The sequence continues at coordinate 78,585 of NZ_JBDODP010000011.1, forward strand.
TGCTCGACAGGGCCTCGCGCAGGGATTCGTTCTCCTCGGCCAGCGCGGCGGTCTGCTCGCGGATCAGGTCGTCGACCTTGAGCACGCGGGCGATCAGCGCGGCCATGATGCGCAGCAACGTGATGTCGCGGTGTAGCGGGCGGTGGCGTTCGCGGATGCGATGGGCACCCAGCACCCCCATGGGCTGATCCTCGCTGAGGATGGGCACGGCGAGAAAGGCGACCGTCTCATCGGGCAACGTATCGCGTTCGACCGCGCGGGTGAGATAGACCGGCTCTTCGTCGATGTTCTGGACCACCGCCACCTGCCCGGTGCGCATCACCCGACCGGTGACACCCTCGCCCAGCCGGTAGCGGCCACGTTCGCGCTCGGCGGACGCCAGCCCGTAGGCATAGCGGATCTCCATGAACTCGCCACTGGCATCGGGCAACACCACCCGGCCGCGATTGAGGCCGGTGATCTGCGAGAGCAGCCGCAGCATGCGCCCGATCACGGTGTCGGGATCGTTCACGTGCGAGAGCCATTGCGTGGCCTCGTGGACGACCAGCAGTTCCGCATCGGCGCTGTCGGCGCGCGCCGACGATTGAATGACTTGCGCGTGGGTCATGGGGCAACTCCGGGCGAATAGATGACATTCCCGGAAGTGCAAGAAACAGGCCCATGACTTTGTCCGCCATTGGCGGGCATTGCGCACCGGCGGCGCTCATGCCGACGCACCAAGAACGGGACAAACCGCCCACCAGCGCTCCTTCGTGGTGCGAAAACACGCCATTTTCCGACAAAACGCGGCTATCTAACGTAAACGGGCAGTGTGGCACGGCATCTGCAACCTCGAGGTCGTCACTCACCGACCCGAGAACCAAATCATGTCCACATTCGATAACCCGTTCGACCCCAACAAGTCCCTGCATCGTGGCTGCACCTGCGGCAAGCACGCCAACCAGGCCGACCACAACGCGGCGATCACCGCCACCCCGAACCCGACGGACGAGGAGCAGGCCCTTAATCGCGCCGTCGAATCGTCGGTGATGCGCTCGCTGTTCCCGGAAGACCGGACGCGTCGGAATTTCCTCAAGGCCGTAGGCGTGAGCACGGCGATGGCCGCCGTCTCGACCTTCTTCCCGATGGCCGCCGCCAAGGCCGTTGCCGCCGACCCGGTCGGGCCGCTGGAGAAAAAGAAGCTCAAGGTGGGCTTTATCCCGATCACCTGCGCCACGCCGATCATCATGGCCCACCCGATGGGCTTCTACGAGCGTGAAGGACTCGACGTCGAGGTGGTCAAGACCGCCGGCTGGGCGCTGATCCGCGACAACGTCAACAACGGCCAGCTCGATGCCTCGCACATGCTCTCGCCGATGCCGATTTCCGCTTCGCTCGGGATCGGTGCCCAACAGCAGGACACCTACGTCGCCACCATTCAGAACATCAATGGCCAGGCGATCACGATGCACAACAAGCACAAGGACAATCGCGATCCGAGCAACTGGAAGGGCATGACCTTCGGCATTCCCTACGACCACTCGATGCACAACCTGTTGCTGCGCTACTACCTCGCCGAGCACGGCGTCGACCCGGACCAGGATGTCCAGCTCAAGGTCATCGCCCCGCCGGAGATGGTCGCCAACCTCAAGGCCGGCAACATCGACGGCTTCCTCGGCCCCGAGCCGTTCAACCAGCGCGCGGTCTACGAGGGCGCGGGCTTCATCCACGTGCTCTCGAAAGACCTGTGGGACGGCCACCCCTGCTGTGCCTTCGGTGCGACCCGGTCGTTCGTCGAGGAGAACCCCAACACCTTCTCCGCGCTGTTCCGCGCCATCGCCAGCGCCACGGTCTACGCGCACAAGAAGGAGAACCGCCCCGAGATCATCGAGGCGATCGCCCCGGCCAACTACCTCAACCAGCCGAAGATCGTGCTCGACCAGGTAATGACGGGCCGCTACGCCGACGGGCTGGGCAACATCATCACCGAGCCCGAGCGCGCCGACTTCGACCCGTTCCCGTGGGAGTCGATGGGTGTGTGGATCCTCACGCAGATGAAGCGTTGGGGTTACATCAAGGAAGACATCGACTACGCCGACATCGCCGAGGAGATCTTCCGGGCCACCGACGCACGCCAGCGTCTCGCCGAGATGGGCCTGCCGGCACCGGAGACCAACAGCAAGAAACACACGATCATGGGCAAGGTCTTCGACCCGACCAAGCCGCAGGAATACCTCGAATCGTTCGAGATCGGGAGGAGTTAAGCCATGAGCCAGTCACTCAGCCTACGGGCCGGCCTCGTCTCCATCCTCATCCTGCTTGCCTTCATCGGCGCGTGGTGGGGGGCGACCCTGCCCACCCAGGTCGATCTGGGCGACATGGACCCCGAATACGCCGCCATGATGGGTCTCGATACCACCCAGGAGTCGGACATCCCGACGCCGGGGCACATCGGCTCGGCGATCTGGACGCATCTCTCGGACCCGTTCTACGTCAAGGGCTCCAACGACATGGGCATCGGCATCCAGCTGGCCCATTCGCTCTGGCGGGTGCTCGCCGGCTTTGCGTTGGCCGCGATGGTCGCCGTGCCGCTGGGCTTTCTGATCGGCATGTCGCCGCTGATGCACAAGGCGCTGGACCCGTACATCCAGATCCTGAAACCGATCTCGCCGCTGGCCTGGATGCCGCTGGCGCTCTACATCATCCAGGACGCCTCGATCTCGTCGATCTTCGTGATCTTCATCTGTTCGATCTGGCCAATGATGGTGAACACCGCCTACGGCGTGTCCTCGGTCCGCGACGACTGGCTCGCCGTGGCCAAGACCCTCGAGGTCGGCCCGATCAAGAAGGCGTTCAAGGTGATCCTGCCGGCGGCCGCACCGACGATTCTCACCGGCATGCGTATCTCGATGGGCATCGCCTGGCTGGTGATCGTCGCCGCGGAAATGCTCGTCGGTGGCACCGGCATCGGCTACTTCATCTGGAACGAGTGGAACAACCTCGATCTCGCCAACGTGATCTTCGCCATCCTGCTGATCGGCGTGGTCGGCATGATCCTCGACATGATCTTCGGCCTGCTCGGCAAGGTCGTCAGCTATAAGGAGGTCTGAACCATGACTACCCCCAGCTTTATCCAGGTCGATGGCCTGGAAAAGACCTTTCCCGGCCCGGCCGGCCAGGAACCGGTCACCGTGTTCCAGAACCTCGACTTCGAAATCGAGAAGGGCGAGTTCGTCTGCCTGATCGGTCACTCGGGTTGCGGCAAGTCGACCATCCTCAACATCCTTGCCGGACTGGATGCCGCGAGCGACGGCTACGTGTTCATGGAGAACAAGGAGCTCACCGGCCCGGGCCTCGACCGCGGGGTGGTCTTCCAGGGACACGCCCTGATGCCGTGGCTGACGGTGCGCGAGAACGTCGCCTTCGCGGTGAAGTCCCGCTTCAAGCGACACTCCAAGGACGAGGTGAACGCACAGGTGGAGAAGTACGTCGACATGGTCGGCTTGACCCCGGCGATCGACAAGAAGCCCCACCAGCTCTCCGGCGGCATGCGACAGCGGGTCGGCATCGCCCGGGCCTTTGCCATCGAACCGAAGATGCTGTTGATGGACGAGCCGTTCGGCGCGCTGGATGCCCTGACCCGCGGGGTGATCCAGGACGAGCTGCTGGCGATCTGCCAGGCCACCAGCCAGACGGTGTTCATGATCACCCACGACGTCGACGAGGCGATCCTGCTGGCCGACAAGATCCTGTTGATGACCACCGGCCCGTTCGCCGAGGTCGCCGAGGTGGCCTACAACCCGCTGCACAAGCCGCGCTCACGCCAGGAAATGCACCACGACGGGCACTACTACCCGTTCCGCAACCACCTGATGGACTTCCTGGTCAACGGTCCGGGCACGCCCTACAGCGACAAGGCAACCGACGGCACTCCGCCGGCCCTGGACAAGGCCCCGCGCACCGGGCCCAGGCGCGTGGTGAGCGCCTGACCCGAGACGGGTCGACACGCCCGTCATCCATCCGGCCCCAGGGCCGGATTTTTCGTGGTGTGGTCACAATCGTGGTGGAATCGTTTTTTCAGTCGCCGTGAATCGCGCGGGTGATCGCCTCGACGACCTGACGATCCCGGTTACGAATACTATTCTCCACGGCCATCACCGTAAGGTGGTATAGGCGCGGCGTGGATCATCCAGCAGGTACACGTTTCGAAGGCCCCGGTCACGGCGAAGTTGCCGAGAGGGATCGGTCCCTGGGCCATGGCCTGTTGGTTGATCGAGCGTCGGCCGGCTGCACCACGATATGGCCCTGTATGATCGAGAAATCCATGCCAGAACTCCATGCCGCGCCCTAAATCGCGGGCCAGATCGTCGGCCACGAATCCAGGCCCGTATGCGGGGGATTGAAACCACCACGCTCGACAACGGTCACACACTTCCTGCCGGCCCAACAGGACAGGCCGACCATTCAACCCTTGGTAGCCCAAACCCATGCAGCCCGGACGTTATTCCTTCGCCTCAATCCCGATCATGCTGTCCTTTTTGGCGCTGATTGCCACACCGATGGCAACCGCGGGCAAGACAAGTGACGCGGTCCACGAAACTACGCTCGACAACGGCCTGAAGGTGCTGGTCCTGCCGGACGAACGCGCGCCGGTGGTCACGCACCAGATCTGGTACAAGGTCGGCTCGGTCGACGAACCGGGGGGGATCACCGGGATTGCCCACATGTTCGAGCACATGATGTTCAAGGGGACGAAGACCCTCGGCCCGGGTGAATTCTCGGACATCATCGCGCGCCTCGGCGGCGAAGAGAACGCCTTCACCGGGCGCGACTTCACCGGCTATTACCAGACGCTCGCCGCCGACGAATTGGAGACGGTGATGCGTTGGGAGGCCGATCGCATGGCCAACCTCGAGATCGACCCGGAGGAATTCGCCCGCGAGAAGGAGGTGGTCAAGGAAGAATGGCGCTCGCGCATGCGCGACAACCCCAATGCTCGCCTGAGCCAACTGCTCTACGCCACGGCCTTTACCAGCAGCGGCTATCACCACCCGATCATCGGCTGGAAGACCGATATCGACGCCTATACCGTCGAGGATGTGGAACGCTGGTACCGGGAGCATTACGCGCCCAACAACGCCACCCTGATCGTGGTCGGCGACGTCGAGCCCGACGCGGTGATCGAACTGGCCGAGCGCTACTATGGCAAGGTCGAGCAACGCGACCTTGCCCCGGCCAAGCCCCGTGAGGAAATGACGCAACACGGCGTCAAGCGGGCGACCCTCAACATCCCCGCCAAGCTGCCGCACCTGACGATGGGCTACAAGGTCCCCTCGTTGGTCACCAGCAAGGATCCGGGCACCGCCTACGCGCTCGCGGTCACCTCCGGCATCCTCGCCGGCGACTCCGGCGCCCGCCTGAACAACGAGTTGGTGCGTGCCGGCAAACTCTCGTCGGCCTCGGCCAGCTACAACCTCAATGCCCGTGAAACCACCCTGTTCACCATCGATGCCACGCCGCGCGACGGTCAGCCGCTCGAGGAGGTCGAGGGTCTGTTGCATGAACAGATCGCCGGGCTGAAGAACGAGCCGGTCGATGAAAAGGAACTCGAACGCATCAAGGCTCAGGTGGTCGCCTCGGATGTCTATGAGCGTGATTCGCTGTTCTACCAAGGCATGACGTTGGGCATGTACGAAACGGTGGGACTCGACTACCGACTGGCCGACCGGTTTGTGGAGGGCGTGCGCGCGGTCACTATCGACGACGTGCAAACCGTCGCCCGCAAGTATTTCCACGACGATGGCCTGACTATCGTCACCCTCCAACCGGTAAGCGGCGAGCCAACCACGCTACCCAGCCCGACCGGAGGTATCGAACGTGTCTATTGATGCCCGCCACCCCACTTGGCTCGCGATCCTCGCCGTCGGCGCCCTGCTGCTCACGGGTACGGCGCGTGCCGAGCCGCTGTTGGCGCTTGAGACCTGGCAGACCGACAACGGGGCCGAGGTGCTGTTCTATCCCATCGACAGTCTGCCCATGGTCGACGCCCAGGTGATCTTCGATGCCGGCAGTGCTCGTGATCCTGAGGACCAGGGAGGCACCGCCAGCTTGACCGCCTCATTACTCGAGGAAGGCACCACCGAACGAGATGCCAAGGCGATCGCCGATGGTTTCGCCCGTGTTGGCGCGCAGTTCTCGGCCAGCGCCAACCTCGAGACGACTACCGTGCGCCTGCGCAGCCTGACCGAGGACGGCTGGCTCTGGCCCGCCGTGGAGCTGATGGCCGAGGTCATCGCCCGTCCCGCCTTCAACGACGAGGACATCCAACGCGAGCGCGAGCGTCAGTTGCGCGGCATCCAGTCCCGCCAGCAATCCCCGCAGGCGGTCGCCAGCGACGCGTTTCGCAAGGCGGCCTACGGCAACCATCCCTACGCCCACCCCACCGAGGGCACACGCGAATCGGTGGAATCGATCGATCCGTCGGCTGTCCGCGCATTCCACCAACAGCGGTTTGTCGCCGCCAATGCCACGGTGGTGATTGTCGGTGACCTGGATGCCGATCAGGCGCGACGACTGGCCGACACGCTTACCGAGGGCCTGCCCACGGGCCAGCCCGCCCCCGCCCTGCCCGAGGTGGCACCGTTGCAGGAATCGGAGACGGTGCGTATCGACTTCCCCTCGGAGCAGTCGACCGTGTTGGTCGCATTCGACGGGGTCAAGCGCAAGCACGAGGACTACCTGCCGCTCTACGTCGGCAACCACATGCTGGGCGGCAGCGGCTTTGCCTCGCGGCTGATGTCCGAACTGCGCGAGAAGCGCGGCCTGGCCTATAGCACCTACAGCTACCTGATGCCGCTGCGAGCCGGTGGGCGGCTGGTCATGGGCATCCAGACACGCAACGATCAGGTGGACACCGCCCTGTCGCTGATGAACGAGGAACTGGCGCGCTTCATCGATGAAGGCCCGACCGACGAGGAACTGGCCGACAGTCAGGCCAATATCGTCGGTGGCTTTCCCATGCGCCTGAACAGCAACAGCAAGATCATTGAACAGATCGGCGCGCTGGCCTTCCTCGACTTGCCGCTGGATTACTTCGACGAATACACCGACCGGGTCGAGGCCGTGACTGCCGACGAGATCCTTCAGGCCTTCGACCAGCATATCGAGCCGCAAAAGCGAGTGGTGGTGATCGTCGGGCCATCGGCCGAGGAAGCGGAGGCCGACAGGAAAACCGAGTAACACTTTGGGAACTTGCGATAAGCCTGCCTATCAAAGCGGTCATCGGTTAACCGTCAGGGGCTCGCGGCATGGCCGACCAGCCCCTGACCACACTCACAGGAGCAAGACCATGACCAAACGCATTCCCACCCTGCTGGCTGCATTGATCCTGCCGGCCACGGCTGCGTTCGGCGCCGACCTTCACCGCGACGCCGCCATTGGCGGGGCGATCGGGGGCGCGATCGGCGGTGTCGTCGGTGCCGAAGTCGGTGGCCGCGAGGGCGCGATCGTGGGTTCCGGCATCGGCGCGGCCGTCGGCACGGGTGTGACCACGCGCAACAGCCGCGATGATCGTTATTATCGCGACGACGGCCACCATGAGCGCTATCGCTACCGCGAGGGACACGGCCACCCCCAGGGACGCTTCTGTCCGCCGGGGCAAGCGAAGAAGGGACGTTGCTGAAACAAGGCTCAACAGCCTCGATCACCCCACCCCGCAAAACACGAAACGCCACCGGCTTTCCGGTGGCGTTCTGTTTTCTGCCCCACGAATCGCGGCCACAGGTCACTCCGGCAACGACCCGCCGGCGGATTCCGAGCTACGTCTGTTCGTCCGTCTTGCTGCCGTCGCCAGAACGATCTCGCCTGTCGTCATCCCCATTGATCGCCTGCTTCGCCGGCGAGAGCAGGCGCAGGCTGGCGAAGGTGACGATAGAGAGCAACAAGGCGATCTCGAAGCGATTCCAGGCCACGGCCACGCCGATCGCACCGGTGGCCCACAGGCTTGCCGCGGTGGCCGTGCCGCGGGTGTGATCACGACTCTTGAGGATGGCGCCTCCACCGATAAACCCCATCCCGGTAATGATGCCCTCGAACACCCGCGCCTCGGCATCGCTGGATTCGAGCACGTTGATGCCCAACAGCATGTAGGCGCAACTGGCCACGGCAACGAGAGGAAACGTGCGCAACCCCGCCGAGCGCGAGTGGCTCTCGCGTTCCAGCCCCACCGGCAAGGCCAGCACATAGGCCGCCGCCAGATAGGTCAGATTCCAATAGACCGACGCCCAATCGATATCAAACGGCATTCGCGCGCTCCCTGCTAACGAGTTGGCCCGACTAAAACCGCGAAAGCTCGTGCCGGGTCATAGCTGGAAACCATTGGCGTGCCACCCATGGACGTTTGGCTGCCGAATCAGAGTGATTCGGCCACCTCCTTGGAATGGCGCTCTAGAAGGTCGTCGGCGCGGTGTTTTTCGTCCTCGTCTCGCGCGTGAACCACCACCGTCCACTCGCCATGCGAGCTGGCCTCCTGGGTGTCGGTGATCACACCCTCATGATCCGGTCGAGCCGAAATCAGTCCCGCGGCCATCCCGCCGATTGCCCCGCCGATCACCGCGAACACGCCAAAGACCCAGCCCGGACTTGTCGTGGCCCAGTCAAACCCGGCGCCGACCAGCACGCCGGCGAGGACCAGGCCGGCGACGGCACCGACGATCGCCAATATGGTGTGCGTACGCAGCATGGTCGAGAAAATGGCGCCGGATTCCCTCTCTACCTTGCTCGACAGATGCCGATCATGTGGCTCGACCAGTTCAACCTGGTCCGAGGAGAACCCGCCCTCGGCGGCCAGCGCGTTGGCCGCGTCGCGTGCATGACGGGCGTCATGGAATACGGCACTGACCTTATGGGGAAACTCTTCGGTGATGATCTCAGCCTGGGTCATGAGCTACCTCCTAATCCGGAAAAACGGCGAATTTCAACCAGAAATCCGGTCCTGTTCGTGGGAGTTGTAACGGAGACAATAGTTCACAGGACGCCAGCAGAAACGCCAGCGACAAGCCCAGGATTGCCCTTGGGCTGCCAAACACATTGGCGATTCGCGCTGGCACTGCCGGGACGGGCAACGCGGGAGGGGACTCGGGGTCAGTCTCGCTTGAAGCGGGTGACCAATTCGTGAAACTCGCATGAACTCGTGGTGCGCTTCAAGCGCCACTGATCTGTAGCGGGCAGAGCACTGAACGGCAAACGCCCGACTATCTGAACTACCTTCTTCTGTAGGAATCCCAATGACAGGACTCGGGCATTTTCCGATCCCGTTACGGATCGCCACATAGGAGGGTCTCTTATGGACCGTGCAGAAATCATTTCCGAACGTTTCCCGCACGTGGTCGACGCCGTATTCCATGACGAGCGGCGCGCCCGCGATGCGGCTAATGCCCTGGCCACCAAGGCCGGGCTGTCGAACGAGCAGATCGACGTGGTCGAGCCGAACGATCCCCAGCGGGCGGAGAAGCTGGAGCCGGAGTCGTCCGAGGTTACCCGGACCATACTTCGTTCCCATGCCGCGCTCGGCGTGATCGGTGCCGTCGTCGGCCTGATATTCGCCGGCATCCTGATCGTCGCCGGTTTCGATTTTGCGCAGACCCGGCCGGGCTGGGTCTACGGAATTCTCGCCGTGGTCGGCGGCCTGATCGGCATGCTGGGTGCCGGTATCGTGTCCGTTCGACTGGATCATGAGCGGGTGGTCGCGGAGACCCGCGACACATCAACGCACGGCGAGTGGACGGTCGTCGCCCACGCCCATAACGAGGACGAGAAGCACCGCGCTGGCGAGCTCCTCAAGGAGTACTCCGGGACGGTCAGCCAATCAAGGCCGGCCGAGCCAAGCAGCCCCAACACCTCGAGCACATCCTGACCCATGCGGCCGGAAACGACACGCCCGATAACCTCGCTGATTGATACGCCGATAGAGCCGCTCGGCGCGCTGGACATCCTCGCGTGACGGGCAGGCTCGGACCGACTCATAACCAATCACCTCGCCGTGGTCGGTAATCGGCGTGACATACGCATCGACCCAGTAATCGCCTCCGTCCTTCGACCGGTTCTTCACCAGATCCATCCAGGGCGGGCCGGCCTTGAGATGCGTCCACATCACCTCGAACGCCAATGACGGCTCGTCCGGGTGGCGCACGATGTTGTGCGGCTGGCCAATCAGCTCATCACGGGAATACCCACTGATCGCGACGAACGCCTCGTTGCAATACGTAATCCGCCTTTGATATCCGTGGTCGACACCAGCCGCTGCCCCGGGCGAGGGTGTGTTCGGCATCGGTGACGGGCAGGTTATTACGCATGAATTAGTGACTATTCTTAGGGATGTCGACTTAGAGGTGACGACTTCGGGATGGCAAGCCGAAACAACATATCGGGGCGATAAAATATTGGGGTTATCGAGCCCGTGAAGGAAAACTTTAGTG
>NZ_JBDODP010000012.1:0-88715 GCF_044582135.1 Guyparkeria halopsychrophila
CTCCTGCGCGTCCAGGAATGCCTCCATGGCCTGGCTCACCTGAACCTGCACGGACGCGGGCGAGTCGGCGGGCGCGTCGCTCGGCTGCGCCTGCGCCAGGACAGGTGTCAGTAGCCAAGCGGCGAGCAGCATAATCGAACGCAGCAAGACCTTTCTGGGTGATCTGCCGGTTGGTCGAGCGAAAGGGCGGTAATTACTCATCGGGATGCAATGCGTGGCCTCGGGTTGCTTGCGGCAAATGGTTAAGCATTTACTATGCCATTCCCTGCGGCGGCCGACCTTCGGGTGGACGGGGTGGCGGTGTGGGCGCAACCCACGGGCGACTGCGCTACCATGGCGACACGACGTCGTTGCCGAGCCATTGAACATGACCGGACGGATCGGCTTGACCGGTGGGTCGGGATTGAGTGTGATGCTAAAGATTGCGCCAATGGGGCCGATACGACGTCTGAAATAACCAAGATTCCCCGCCACTTTCTGTGTCACCAGGACAGGACTAGCCGTGAAAAGCAACGTGATGTCATCAGTCGATTCCCGCACCCAGCTGGCCGGACGAAACCGTCTGGAGCTTCTGGTGTTCGGTCTGGGCACCGACCAGCGCTTTGGGATCAACGTCTTCAAGGTCCGCGAGGTGATTCGTTGTCCCAAGCTGACCGACGTGCCGCACTCGGACAGCTCGATCCGCGGTATCGCCGACGTACGCGGCCACACGATCACCGTCATCGATCTGTCGGAAGCGATCGGCAAGGGGCGCATGACGGACGAGCAGGTGCATAACGCCTTCGTCATCATTACCGAGTACAACCGCGCCGTGCAGGGTTTCCTGGTGCATTCGGTCGACCGGATCGTCAACCTGTCCTGGAAGGAAGTGCTGACCCCGCCGAGCGGGACCAACAACTCCAATTTCCTGACGGCCGTGGCCCGTATCGACAAGCAACTGGTCGAGATCATCGATGTCGAGCAGATTTTCGCGCGGGTCGTCGGCGTGGCCGATACCGTCTCCGACGACGTGATCGGCGAGTACGGCGACGTCGCCAAGGGCTCGGATTTGGTGCTGGTGGTCGACGACTCGGTGGTCGCTCGCAAGCAGGTGGAAAGCACGCTCGAGCAGATGCATCTCAAGTCGGTGGTCACCAAGAACGGTCAGGAGGCGATCGACACACTTCGGCGTTGGAAGGAGAAGCAGCCCGAGCAACTCGAGCGGTTGGCCATGGTGGTTTCGGATATCGAGATGCCCACGATGGACGGCTACACGCTGACCTCGTTGATTCGTCAGGACTCCGCCCTCAAGGGCATCTACGTCATCCTGCATTCGTCGTTGTCCGGTGTATTCAACGAGAGCATGGTCAAGCAGGTCGGCGCCGATCGCTTTATCCCGAAATTCCATCCGGATGACCTGGCCCGGGTCGTGGGCGAGGCCCTGTCACGCCACGAGGGACACCACGTCGTGGGTGAGGCTTGACCGCGGCATGAAGGCCGAAACCTTCGACCGGTTCTGCTCGTTCCTGGAGCAGCACAGCGGCATTTTGCTGAGCCGCGACAAGCAGTACCTGGTGGAAACCCGTCTGTCGCGCGTGGCCCGATCACAGGGGCACGCGTCGGTGGAGGCGCTGATCGAGACGCTGCTCTCGCGGCGTGATCGCGTGCTGGCACGCGACGTGGTCGACGCCATGACCACCAACGAGACGCTCTGGTTCCGTGATGGTTACCCCTTCGCGGCGCTGGAAAAGAAATTCTTCCCCGAGGCGGCCGCCGCGAAGAAATCCACCTACCGTATCTGGTCGGCGGCCTGCTCGACCGGTCAGGAGGCGTTTTCGATCAGCATCATTGCCGAGGAGCAACGGGTACCGTTCAATCTGGAGATCGTCGGTACCGACATCTCCGAGGTGGTGATCGAGAAGGCCCGCCAGGGTGTCTTCGATGACCTTTCCCTGGGCCGCGGGTTGTCCCCGGAGCGAAAGCGTCAATTTTTCGTCAAGACCGAGCATGGCTGGAAGGTCTCGCCGCAGATCAGCCGCCGGGCGCAGTTTCGCGTCGGCAACCTGCTTGAGTTGCGCCCCGAGTCCCGTCGTTACGACCTGGTCTTCTGTCGGAATGTCCTGATCTACTTCTCCCGCGAGACCAAGGCGAAGATCATTGACCGCATCGCCGACACCCTGGTGCCGGGCGGCTACCTCCTCCTTGGCGCCTCTGAATCCCTCACCCAGCTTTCCGATCGTTTCACCCCCGAGCGATTGCCCACCGGTGGCACGGCCTACCGACTCAAGAGTTGACGCCAACCGAACGACTCTTGCCGTCGTTCATCCAAAAACTGGCACGCTTATCGCATAAACCCTCGGCACTGACATTGTGTCGAGGGTTTTTTCATGTCGATCATCAATGACCGCCTGCTTGGCATCCACGACGATGCCCTGATTCTCCAGGAGCGGAATCTCAAGTTGCGCGCCGAGAACATCGCCAATGCCGATACCCCGGGTTACAAGGCGCGGGTGATGTCGTTCGACCAGGCGATGGAAACCGCCTTGCAGACAAAGTCTTCGTCACCGGCCGGGAGTGCCGGGCGTCTGATGACCGAGGATCCGCGCCAGATGGGCGGCGGGGCTTCCTCATCGATCCGCGAAGGCTTTTCCGTGCCGGACGCGCCGGCACTGGACGGCAATACCGTTGACCTGGACAAGGAGCGGGTGGGCTTCACACAGGATGCGGTGGGCTACCAGACGACGCTCTCGTTTCTCAACAGTCGCGTTGCCGGGATCAAGAAGGCCCTGAGTGGTCAGTGATGGATCAGTGGTTAATAGCGCTTCGTCCGGCCAATCCAGCGGGCCCTGCTCGGGCAGACCGCGAACCAAACTTCTCAGTCAAGGCAGGTGAATCATGAGCTTGTACGACGTATTCAATATTTCGTCTTCGGCGATGGCGGCGCAATCGACCCGCTTGAATACCACGGCCTCGAACCTGGCGAATGCCAATGTCGATGCCTCGTCACCGGAAGAGGCCTACAAGGCAAGACATCCCGTTTTTCAGACCGTGCTCGAGGCCAACGGCGGTCGTGGTGTGAAAGTCGCCGGTATCACCGAGTCACAGGCGCAACCGGCGCCCAAGCATGACCCCGGCAATCCGCTGGCGGACGAGAATGGCTATGTCTACAGCTCGAACGTCAACCCGGTCGAGGAGATGGTCAACATGCTGTCGGCCTCGCGCACGTACCAGACCAACGTCCAGGTGATGGATACCACCAAGCAGCTCGCCATGCGCACGCTGCAACTGGGGCAGGGGCAGTAAGCCGTAAAACGGCAGGAGACACGATATGGCCAGTTCAGTGACCAATGATATCTATTCCGATCTGGGGCTTGCGGCGAACAAGAGCGGCAAGGGCGAAGACAAGAAAAACCTCGATCAGACGGATTTCCTCAAGCTCTTGACCAAGCAGATGGAACAGCAGGATCCGTTCGAGCCGATGGATAACACCCAGTTCATCGCCCAGATGGCGCAGTTCAGCTCGCTCGAAGGGATAAATCAACTGAACGAAACGGTTTCCGGATTCGAGAATTCGGTGCAGTCCAACCAGGTGATGCAGGCCGCGTCGCTGGTCGGGAAGGCTGCCCTCGTCAAGGGGGACACCGCTCAGCTTTACCACATGCAGCGGGCGGACGGCAGCACGGCGCCCTCCGGGATTCTCGGCTCGGTCGATGTGCCCAGTGGGGCATCGAAGATGACAGTCGAGATCACCAACGCCACCGGGCAGGTGGTCAAGAGCATCGATGTGCCGGTGAACGGTTCCGATCGTCCGTCCTTCTCCTGGGATGGGCGGCTGCAGGATGGGCGGATGGCGCCCGAGGGCAACTACAAGGTGAATGCGAACGCCACGGTGGATGGAAAAGGGCAGGCGCCCCAGACCTACGTCGGGGCGGTGATCAGCAGCGTGGGCGTGACCAAGAACGGTCCGGAATTGAATCTCGACGGTTTGTCTTCGGTCAAGCTCTCGGATATCGTTGAAATCATTAACTAATCGGAGGACGAGTCATGTCGTTCAACACCTCCATCAGCGGCCTGAACGCCGCACAGAAAGACCTCTCGGTGACGGGGAACAACATCGCCAACGCCAAGTCGACCGGCTTCAAGAAGTCACGAGCTGAATTCGGCGATATCTACGCGGTCAGCGCGTTCGGTAACAGCAAGACCGCCGTGGGGCAGGGTGTCATCAACCAGGCGGTGACCCAGCAGTTCTCGCAGGGCAACCTCGAGTTCACCGACAATTCGCTCGACCTGGCGATTTCCGGCCAGGGCTTCTTCGCTTTCCAGCCGTCGCTGGACTCCAATGAGTCGGTTTTCAGCCGGGCCGGGGCGCTGGGCGTGAACAAGGACGGTTATCTGGTCAATCAAGCGGGCGAATACCTCAAGGCGCTGCCGGTAAACGTGAACGGGACATTGCAATCGACCTCGCTCGCCACCTCCACGGCGGTCCAGTTGCCGGTCGCCGCGGGTGCGCCGCAGGCGACCACCAAGGCGAGCCTGTCACTGAACCTGCCAGCGGGGGCCCAGACGCCGCCGGTCACCACGTTCGATCCGGACACGCCGGATTCGTATAACCAAGCGAATTCGCAGCGGATTTATGACTCGTTGGGCAACCCGACCACGTTGACCAGCTATTTCGTGAAAAATGATCCAGCCACTAATGGAGGGATCGATAACCAGTGGACTGTCCATTACCAAATCGCTGATCAACCCGTTTCTCCGGGTTATGCCGGTGACAACGTCATCACCTCACAGACCGTTACCTTTGATACCGGCGGCAATCTGATCACGACTGGTGCCAACGCGCCCAATCCGCCCAATCCGGTCGCGTTGACTGAAGACGGAGCGGATTTGGGTACCGGAGCGGCCGATCTGAATATCGCCATGACCTTCCGAACGGATTCGACCCAATACAATGGTCCGTTCAACATTGCCGATCAGTCAGCCGACGGCAATACCACCGGGCAGCTGACCGGCATCTCCGTGGGCACAGACGGTTTGATCCGGGCGAGCTACACCAACGGTGAAAATATTGCGCTGGGCAAGGTGGCCCTGGTCGACTTCCGTAACCCGCAGGGCCTCAAGCAGGTGGGCGACAACCAGTGGATCGAGTCGATTGATTCGGGTGAGCCGCTGGCGGGGGAGGCCGGCACCGGGACCTTCGGTGCGATCCAGGGCGGTGCCCTGGAGACGTCGAATACGGACCTGACCCAGGAGTTGGTCAACCTGATCACCGCGCAGCGGAACTTCCAGGCCAACTCGCGGGCGATCGAGGCCAACAAGACCCTGAGCGACACCATTATCGGCATTCGCTGATCTAGTCCGCGATCATTCGATCAGACCAGGCGGCCCGCGGGCCGCCTTTTTTGTGTCGGCAAGTGGTTCAATCACGGCGCCTTTCCTCCTGATGCCTTTGATGCCCTTTCTGGCACGCCTCCTGCATTAACCACGACATCGGGGCATTTTCCCCTGTCTGATCAGTGAATGATGGAGGTGTTGTGATGGATCGTCTGGCCTATATCGCCATGAGCGGTGCCTCGCAGACATTACGGGCCCAGGCCACCAACGCCAATAATTTGGCGAACGTGAACACCCAGGGTTTCAAGGCCGATATCGACGCCTTTGCCACCTTGCCGGTCTACGGCCCGGGGCAGGCATCGCGGGCCTATACCGAGGCGCAGGGCAAGGGGGCGGACTTCTCCGCGGGCCCTTTGATGACCACCGGTCGGGATCTCGACGTCGCCGTCAAGGGCGAGGGGTTCATGGCCGTGGAAGCGCCGGATGGTCGGGTGGCCTATACCCGCCGCGGTGATCTTCACCTGACGGCCAACGGCCAGTTGCAGACCGGGCAGGGCGATCCGGTGATGGGCAACGAGGGGCCGATCGCCATTCCCCCGGCCGAGAAGATCGACATTCATGCCGACGGCAGCATCAGCATCATCCCGGTGGGCGGGCAGGCCAATGCCCCCGCGATGGTCGATCGCATCCGACTGGTCAACCCGGCCCAGGCCGATCTGACCAAAGGCGGGGATGGCCGCTTCTCCCTTCGCCAAGGCGCCGAGGAGCCGCAGGCCGATGCGGCGGTGCAGGTGGCCAGTGGCGTGCTCGAGGGCAGCAACGTCAATGCCGTCGAGGCGATGGTCAACATGATCGAGTACGGCCGCATGTTCGAAACACAGAGCCGAATGATTCGCACGGCAGACGAGAACGGCGAAGCCGCCGACCGCCTGATGCGTCTCGGTTAATTCAGTTAGGGGAGAGACACCATGACCACACCTGCACTCTGGACAGCAAAGACCGGCCTGGACGCGCAACAGACGCGCATGTCGGTGATTTCCAACAACCTCGCCAACGTCAACACCACCGGCTTCAAGCGTGATCGGGCCGTTTTCGAGGACCTGATCTACCAGAACTACCGCCAGGTCGGCGCGGCGAACAACCAGCAGGACGAAGTGCCCACGGGTCTGAACGTCGGCACCGGTGTTCGCGTCGTGGCCACGGCGAAGCAGCACACCCAGGGCAATCTCCAGCAGACGGACAATGCCCTGGACATGGCGGTCAACGGACGCGGTTTTTTCCAGGTGCTGCAGCCGGACGGCAACATCGCCTACACCCGTGACGGCGATTTCCAGCTCAACAGTGACGGCCAACTGGTGTCCGCCAACGGCCAGCCGGTCCAGCCGGCGATCAACGTTCCGCAGGGGGCCCAGTCGATCACGATTGGTACCGACGGCACGGTCAGTGCGCAGCTGGCCGGGCAGGCCGAGCCGGTTCAGCTGGGCAACATCCAGCTGGCGGACTTCGTCAACCCGGCGGGCCTGCAGCCGATCGGCAACAACCTGTTCGTCGAGTCGGGTGCCAGTGGCGCGCCGCAGTTGGGTACCCCGGGGCTCAACGGCATCGGCTCGGTCCAGCAGGGCGCCCTGGAGAGCTCCAACGTCAACGTGGTCGAGGAACTGGTCAGCATGATCGAGACGCAGCGCTCCTACGAGATGAATTCCAAGGCCATCTCGACGACCGACGGCATGCTCCAGTACCTCAACCAGAACGTCTGATGACGCCGATCCACGGAGGCACGTCATGAAACCGTCAATCCAGTCGCTTTTGGGGGCACCGTTGCTGGTCGCGTTCGCGCTGCTGGCCGGCTGCGCCAGTCAGCCGCCGATCAAACCCGATCCGCAGTTCAATCCCGCCATGCCGCCGGAAGCATCCGAGCACAACCCGGTGCAGAGCAACGGCGCGATCTTCCAGACGGGGCAGGTGGACAACATGTTCGCCGACTCGCGGCCATACCGGGTGGGCGACATCCTGACGGTGCTTCTCGAAGAGCGCATGCAGGCCTCCAAGAGCGCGCAGACCTCGACCGGCAAGAGCCAGGAGACGGCGATTACCCCGCCGAACATTCTGGGGCTGACCGGGCCGGCAATCGAACGGCTCAACGCGCAGATCACCGGCGAGCGCGACTTTGCCGGCGACGGGGCCAGCAGCCAGCAAAACACCCTCAACGGTCAGATTACCGTCACGGTGGCCCGCGTGCTTTCCAACGGCAATCTGGTGATTCGTGGCCAGAAGTGGATCGGGATCAACCAGGGCAGCGAGTTCATCAAGCTGGCCGGGATGGTTCGACCGCAGGACATCGCGGCGGACAACACCGTCATGTCCTCGCGGGTCGCGAATGCCCAGATCGCCTACGGCGGTGAGGGCGTGATCAACGAATCGAACAACATGGGCTGGATGGCGCGCTTCTTCAATAGCCCGATCTTCCCCTTCTGATGGTGGGACGCATGAACATCAACACACACATTCGAGCGTTTCTCGTCGGCCTGCTCCCCCTGTTGCTCGCAGCCGGCGCGGTGACCTTCTCCCCATTGGCAGGCGCCGAACGCATCAAGGACGTGGCGAGCTTCGCCGGCGTGCGCGACAACCAGCTGCTTGGCTACGGCATCGTGGTCGGCCTGGCCGGTACCGGCGATCAGACCACCCAGGTGCCGTTCACCCGTCAGAGCATCCAGAACATGCTCGAGCGTCAGGGGTTGTCCCCCGATGGTGGCAACGTGCAGTTGAATAATGTCGCGGCGGTCATGGTCACTGCCGATCTGCCGCCGTTCGCCAAGCCCGGGCAGGCGATAGACGTCACGGTTTCGTCGATCGGTAACGCCGATAGCCTGCGGGGTGGTGAGCTTTTGCTGACGCCGTTGAAGGGCGCGGACGACAATATCTATGCCGTTGCCCAGGGCAGCCTGATCGTCGGTGGGCTGGATGCCTCAGGGCGTGATGGCTCACGCGTGACCATCAACATTCCCACGGTTGGACGTGTCCCCAACGGGGCGACCGTCGAGCGCAGCGTGCCGAGCAAGATGGGCGGTGCCGGGGCGGTGTTCCTCAACCTGCATCAGCCCGATTTCACCACGGCTCGCCGCATGGAAGAGGCAATCAACGCGATGCTCGGCGGGGGCGTGGCCGAGGCGATCGACGGGGGCACGGTCAAGATCCGTGCGCCGGACTCGCCCGATCAGCGCGTCGGGTTCATGTCGGTACTGGAAAACGTCGAGTTCCAGCCCGGCGAGGGGCCGGCCCGCGTGGTGGTCAACTCGCGTAGTGGCACGGTCGTGATCGGTCAGAACGTGCGCATCGAGGCCGCCGCCGTCTCGCACGGCAACCTGACGGTGACGGTGGACGAGAGCCTCAACGTCTCCCAGCCTGCCCCGTTCGGCGAGGGCGAGACAGTCGTCACTCCGGAGTCGGATGTCGCCGTGCAGGAGGCGAACAATCCCGCGTTCGTGTTCGATCCGGGCGTGAAGCTCAACGACATTGTCAAGGCGATCAATGCCGTCGGCGCCTCACCATCGGACCTGGTCGCCATCCTGCAGGCGCTCAAAAGCGCCGGGGCGCTCAAGGCCCAATTGATCGTGATCTGAGGTGACGTGATGGTCAATCCCGCACAAATTCACTCGTACACCGACTTCCAGGGGCTCAACCAGCTCAAGGCCCAGGCCGGCAAGGATCCGGGGCAGGCGCTCAAGCAGGTCGCCTCCCAGTTCGAGACGCAGTTCGTCAAGATGATGCTGCAATCGATGCGCGAGGCCACGCCGCGCGACGGCCTGTTCAACAGCGAGCAGACCAAGACCTTCGAGGGCATGTTCGATCAGGAGATCGCGCAGAAGCTCTCCAGCCGCGCCGGTGGCATCGGGCTGGCCGAGATGATCGAGCGTCAGCTGTCCAAGCAGGCGGCCGGCATGGACGGTGAGCGGCCATCGGAGGGGTTCCCGCTGAAGATCGCCGAGAACGGGGGCGTGGTCGAACAGGCACCGCGTGCCTACCCGTTGCCCGACGCCTCCGAGTGGACCCTGCGCCCGCATGCCTGGATGCAGAAAGACAAGGACGCCGAAGGCACCCCCACGGACGACAAGCAGTTGGCGCAGCCGGGGCCGACCAAGGAACGGCTAGCCGCACTGGGATCGTCAGAGGCGACTGGTGGCACGAAACAGCCGGCCTACTGGGAATCACCGGAGCGGTTCGTCGAGGCCATCCTGCCGCATGCCCGCGAGGCGGCCGACAAGTTGGGTGTCTCGGCGAAGGTGTTGGTGGCGCAGTCGGCGCTGGAAACCGGCTGGGGCAAGCATGTGCCGCATGACGGAGGTGGCGAGGCGAGCAACAACTTCTTCGGCATCAAGGCCGATCGCGGCTGGGACGGCGAGCGCCAGGTGCACGGCACGCTGGAGTTCGAATCCGGCAGCCTGGTGCGCCGACAGGCGGCCTTCCGTCAGTACGACTCGATGGCTGCCTCCTTCAACGACTTTGCCCGTTTCATTCAGGAAAACCCGCGTTACGGCAAGGCGCTGGAGGCCCGTGACGATCCCGAGCAATTCGCCCGCGAACTGCAGCAGGCCGGTTACGCCACCGACCCCCGATACGCCGACAAGCTGATCTCGATCATGAACTCGCCGGCGATGAAGGACGCGGTGTGATCGGGCCAAGCCTTCGTTCAAGTTTTCCCTTAATCGGCCGATAAGGTCGGCAGTAAACCCTTTGAGGCCTCATCATGGCGGACATTCTCAGCAACTCGGTCAGCGGCCTGCTCTCGGTGCAACGCGCACTGGCGACGACCGGGCACAACGTCTCGAATGCCAATGTCGAAGGCTACTCCCGCCAGCGCGTGGAGATGAGTGCGCAAATGCCCCAGTTCATGGGCAATGGGTATGTCGGCACGGGGACGAAAGTCGACAGCATTACGCGCAACTTCGATCAGTTCGTCGAGAGTCAGCTGCGTGATGCCACCAGTGAAAACAGTCGCCTGGGCTTCCTGCAGGACTTCGCCAGTCAGGTGACCGGTGTGCTGGGTGATACCGAAACCGGTGTTTCGCAAGCCAGTCAGGCGTTTTTTAACGCCGCCGGCGATGTGGCTTCCAACCCCACCGACATCACCTCCCGGCAGGCCTTCCTGAACGAGGCGGGTGCGCTGACCGATCGACTCAATCGTGTTGATATCCAGTTGGCGCAATTGAATGCGAATGTCGGCCGGCAAGCCGGCTCGATTACCCAAGAGATCAATGTCTTTGCGGGCGAGGTGGCCGATCTCAATGACAAGATCACAACGGCCTACGCTCAGGATCCCAGTGCATTGCCGAATGATCTTCTCGATCGCCGGGATCAACTGGTGCGTGACATTGCCAACCGGATCAATATTCGGGTGGATGACGACGGCAAGGGGTCACTCAACCTCGCGGTTGGTTCGGGGCAGTCCTTGGTCACTGGCAGCGTGCACACGGATTTATCCGCCACCGCGGTTCCTAGCGGTGTGGAAATTGAAATCGACGGCAAGTCGATCACGCGACTGGTGACCGGTGGGGATCTGGGCGGCATCGTCGAGGCCCAATCCACTCTGATTACCCCGCTGCGCAATCAACTGGGGCGTACGGCCATGGTCGTGGCACAGGAGGTCAATGCGATCCAGACACAGGGTTTCGACCTGGATGGCAACGCCGGTGAGCCGCTGTTTTCTCTCGCCATGGAAGGCAGTGTCATCGGCAGCCCACGTAACGAGGGGAATGGCGGTGCCACCGCTGACGTCACGGATGCGACCTTGCTGAAAGATGAGCGGTACATCGCCCGATATGACAGCACTCAATCGGAGTGGGTGATTCGTAGCGAAAAGGATCCGGGCTCGATATTGGCTCAGGTGGCTGTGAACGGCTCGACTACGGCGATTCCCGGCCTCGATATCACCTTTGACAGCACCCCAGTCCACGGTGACGCGTTGTACATCGATTCAGGTGTGGGCGCGGCCAGTCGGATAAGCACGCGATTGAGCGACCCGAGTGACGTGGCGGCAGCGGGCAGTGCCGACGATGGCGCAGGCGGTACGGTTACCTTGGGTTCTCGTGACAACACCAATATCCAACGCATCACGGACTTGGCCAATCAATCCGTGGTCGGACAATCGACGTCTGACTACAACGGCTCGCTCGACCCGGATGCGCTGGATGGCCAGACCATCGGTGGTTCACTCGCGTCTGCTGTCGGTCAGGCCGGGTCGGTGGCGCGTTCGGCCGAGTTGCAGGGAGCTTCTTCCCAGGCCGCGCTGGATAATTTGCAGGCCAGAAAGGAGTCGATCTCCGGGGTGAATCTGGATGAGGAGGCGGCCAAGCTCCTGCAATACCAGCAGCAATATCAGGCCTTGGCCCGGAGTATTTCCATTTCGGGGCAGTTGTTCCAGTCCGTTCTGAACGCGGTTCGTTGAGGGTAATCTGATGCGTGTTTCCACTTCCATGATTATGCAAAGCGGCCTCCAGAACCTGCAGCGTCAGCAGGCCGGAATGCTGCAAGCGCAGACCGATATCGCCACGGGGGTGAGGTTGCGAACGGCGGACGTTGATCCCGTGGCATTCAGCCAGGTCAGCCAGATTGCCGACCAAGTGGGTCGTGTGGAGCAATTCCTGCGCAACAATGAAATGGCCGAGGGCAAGATCCGCTCGCAGGAAACCCGCTTGGCCACGAGCACCAACATTCTCCAGCGGGTGCGGGAAATCTCGTTGGAGGCCGGCAGCATCTTGCAGGATGACACCTCCCGGCAAGTGCTCAGCAACGAGTTGAGTCAGTTGCGCGATGCGCTCGCCCAGCAGATTAACGCCAAGAATGAGCGGGGGGAGTACGTCTTCTCGGGGACTCAGGCCAACCAGCAGCCGTTCGATCTCGCCTCGGGCGATGACCAGTTGATCAACCAGGCCAACCCGGCGGTCAATGCGGTGAAAGTGGATGTCGGTGAAACGCAGCAGGTGACAATAAACCGCGTGGCCAGCGATATTTTCACCCTGGATGCCGGTGATAGCGAGTCGCCTTACCACGATCGCAGTCATCCAGCACATGTTCCCAGCGAAGATGGGCCGAGGTCGGCTCTACAGGTCATTGATGACCTCAAGCGGGCATTGAATGAGCCGCCGCCAAAAGTGGATTTCTATTCGGGTAGCCAGAAGGATGTCGATGCGCTTCTGGGCAAGGCCATATCGGCTCGCGGTGAAATGGGCAACGACCTCAACGTGCTCGATCGTCTGAAAAACGATCAGCAGGCCTGGAAGCTGGCCAACGAGCAGCTGATGTCCGGTTTGCGTGACACGAACATGCCGGAGGCCATTTCTCGCCTGAACGAAAACCTTTACAGCCTGCAGGCCACGCAGAAAAGCATGGTCAAGATCCAGGGCCTGTCCCTGTTCAACAGCATCTGACGGGCCGTCCCGTCACGGCTTGCCTGTCACGAGCTCCTGGTAGACCCGTAGCAGGTTGTCCGTCATGGTCTTGGATGACCATTCCATCGCGTACGGTCGCGCCGCCACCGACAACCTTTCCCGTTCGGCGTCGTCGTCCAGCAGGGCGTTGATCGCCTCGGCAAAGGCTGCCGGATCGTTTTCCACGATTCGACAGCCGCCGTCTTCGTCCAGCACATCCCTCGTTCCCATCTCCGCTACCGCGACGACCGGTGTTGCCTGGGCGAGTGCTTCCAGAATGACCAGTCCCTGCGTCTCGCTGATCGAGGCAAACACGAACAGGTCGGCCGCCCCGTAGGCAGCCGGCAATTCGGTCTCCCGGCACAGGTAGCCGAGCAAGCGAACGGAGGCGGTCAGCCCCGCTGCCTCCACCTTTCTCATCAGCGTGTCCCGAGCCGGCCCCTCGCCGGCGATCGTCAGGATGGCTTGCGGGTGATGGGCGAGAACGGCGGGAAACATGTCGAGCAGGACATCGATGTTCTTTTCCCACGCCACGCGGCCGACGTAGAGCAGCAGCGGGGCCTCCATCGGAATCGCGTGCCGCTCGCGGAAGGCCGTGGTGTCTGTCGTCGAGGCCGGTGACGCAATCGAGATGCCGGTTGGTATGACCGTCATCGGCGTTTTGACGCCGTAAGTGGCCAGGGAGGCCTTCATGGGTGCCGATGGCACCACCAGCCGGTCGACCTCGTTGCATTGCCCCCGCGACCATCGCCGTGCGAGCGCTCGCAGCCACGAGGGCGGCAGGATGGGCACATACTTGTCCACATATTCCTCGAAGAACGTGTGATAGGTCTCCACGACGGGAACACCCAGTTTCCTGGCGATTCGACGTCCGGCGTAGTGAGCGAGGAAAGGCGTTTGCACGTGGACGACATCGACGTTTTCTTCGGCCAGTCCTTGAGCCTCGCGCATCAGCGCGCCCCAACGCATCAAGCGATCCTCGGGATCGAGGGGAGCCCGTCGCGAAGGGATACGTATCAAGCCGTGTTCGATCAGGTCGGTCGTGCCGGCGCCGGGCTGGTCGGCGGGGTAGGCCGGGCAAAGGAGGGTCACTCGGTGGTCCAGAGCGATCAATTGCCGTCGGAAGCTCTCGATCGAGGTGGACACCCCGTTGATCCGCGGGAAAAACACATCGGAGATCATCAGTATGTGCAAGGTGGTGCGTCCCGAGTTTGTCGTGGCGGTATGAGATCGGCCATTTTTGCGGATGGTTGTGACCATATGGTGTCGGCGGCGCTGCCGATCCCTCAGGCCGGCTATGGTACGATCCCGCCGTTTTCAATCGGCGAGACAGGATCATGATTGCAGGGGTGTTTCCGGGGCAGGGTTCCCAGTCGATCGGCATGGCCAGCGGCTGGGGCGAACACGAGGATATTGCGCAGGCGGTGTTTGATCGCGCGGGGGATGTGCTCGGCTACGACCTCTGGGCGCTGGTCGCCGAGGGGGATGCGGCGGCGCTGAACCAGACCGAGCGCACCCAGCCGGCCATGCTGGCCGCCGACGTCGCCGCCTGGCAGATCTGGCGTCACAATGACGGCGCCATGCCCGCGGCCCTGGCCGGCCACAGCCTGGGCGAATACGCCGCGCTGGTGGCCGCGCAATCCATCGATTTCGAGGCGGCGGTCGCCCTGGTGGCCCGACGCGGTCAGCTGATGCAGTCGGCCGTCGCCGAGGGGCAGGGCGCCATGGCCGCCGTGCTCGGCCTGGAAGACGATGCCGTGCGTGCGGTCTGCGAGAAGGCCCGCGACGGTGAGGTCTGCGAGGCGGTGAACTTCAATGCCCCGGGGCAGGTGGTGATTGCTGGCGATCGGGCCGCGGTCGAGCGGGCTGAGGCGATTGCCGCGGATGAGGGTGCCAAGCGCTTCTTGCTGCTGCCGGTGAGTGTGCCGTCGCATTCCTCCCTGATGCGCGAGGCCGGCGAACAGATGCGTGCCGAGATCGCGCAGGTCGACATTCGTGCCCCGCAGATCCCCGTGATCCACAACGTGGATGCCCTGACCCACGACAAGCCCGAGGCCATCGCCACCGCGCTGGTCGAGCAGCTGTTCCGCCCGGTGCAGTGGGTGGCCTGCGTGCAGGCCATGCAGGCGATGGGTGCCGGCGACCAGGTCGAGTTTGGTCCCGGCAAGGTGCTTACCGGGCTGGCGCGTCGTATCGATCGTGGCATGGGCGCCAAGGCGGTCTTCGACCAGGCCACGCTGGAAAAGGCATTGGGCGCCGAGTAAACCAGGCCACGATCAAGCAGGCCGACCGAACAAGAACCATCACGAGGAATACCCATGTCTGAACAAGCAAGCCAATTCGCCAACCTCGACGGGCGCGTGGCGCTGGTGACCGGCGCCTCGCGCGGCATCGGTGCGGCCATCGCCGATGCACTGCTTGCCGCCGGTGCGACGGTCGTTGGTACGGCCACCTCGGAGAAGGGCGCGGCAGCGATCAGTGAGCGCCTGGGCGAGAACGGTGCCGGCATGGCGCTGGACGTGACCGACGGCGCGCAGGTCGATGCGGTAATCAAGGAGATCGAGTCGCGCTTCGGCCCGGTCGCGGTGCTGGTCAACAACGCCGGCATCACCCGCGACACGCTGCTGATGCGCATGAAGGAAGACGACTGGGACGCGATCATCCAGACCAACCTCACCTCGGTCTTTCGCCTCTCACAGAAGGTCATGCGGTCGATGGCCAAGGCCCGCTGGGGGCGGATCATCTCGATCGCCTCGGTGGTCGGTTCGATGGGCAACGCCGGGCAGACGAACTACGCCGCGGCGAAGGCGGGCATCATGGGCTTTTCCAAGTCTTTGGCGCGCGAGATCGGCGCGCGTGGCGTGACCGTCAACGTGGTGGCCCCGGGTTTCATCGAGACCGACATGACCCGTGACCTGCCGGAAAAACAGAAGGACGCGCTGCTGGGCAACATCCCCAACGGCCGGTTGGGTCAGCCCGAGGAGATCGCCGCGGCGGTACGTTTCCTGGCCGCCCCGGAAGCCGGTTACATCAACGGTCAGACGATCCACGTCAACGGCGGGATGTATATGGGATAAGGCCCGCTTTAGCGGGTCTGAGAACGCCCAGGCATTTTTATTTGGCCTGCCGGGCGGTTTTCACTAGAATGCCGGGCAGTGTTGGCCTGGAGTAGCCGGGCCAAAATGTTTAATCGATTAGTGTTTGTACCAGAAGAGGTTCGATACGAATGAGCACCGTTGAAGAACGCGTCAAGAAGATTGTTGTAGAGCAGTTGGGCGTCAAGGAAGAAGAAGTCACCAACGAAGCTTCATTCGTTGACGATCTCGGCGCGGATTCCCTCGACACCGTCGAGTTGGTCATGGCCCTGGAAGAAGAGTTCGAGTGTGAAATTCCGGACGAAGACGCCGAGAAGATCACCACCGTTCAGCAGGCCATCGACTACGTCAACAACCACAAGGACGCCTGATCGGGTCCTTGTACGTTTCGCAGGCCGCTGGCCTGTGAGCTGAAAGCCGTGTTTCGGTCTTCCTTTCGGGGGATCGATCGCGGTTTTTTACTAGGGGGCATCGGCACGATGCGATCCCGCTGAAATTCTGTTGGGAATCGCCAAGCCGAGCGGCAGCCCGCCCGGCGGTTACCCAACGAACTGGAACAGAGCATCATGAGCAAACGTCGCGTCGTGATCACCGGCCTTGGGCTGGTGACCCCGCTGGGGAACAACGTCAAGGATTCATGGGACGGTATTCTCGCCGGTCGGTCGGGTGCGGCCCCCATTGATCGCTTCGATACCGACAAGATGGCGGTCAAGTTCGCGGCCACGGTCAAGGATTTCGATCCGACCACGATCATCCCGGTGAAGGACGTGAAAAAGATGGAGCCGTTCATCCACTACGCGATGAGCGCGTCCATCGAGGCGATCGAGGATGCGGACCTGATCAGCGATTCGCTCGATCTCGACCGGGTGGGCACGTTTATCGGTTCGGGCATTGGCGGGCTGGGCGGCATCGAGCGCAACACGCTGGTCCTGGAAAACCAGGGGCCGCGTCGCGTCTCGCCGTTCTTCATTCCCGGCGCGATCATCAACATGGCCTCCGGTCAGCTCTCGATTCGCTATGGTTTTCGTGGTCCGAACCTCGCCACGGTGACCGCCTGTACCTCGGGCACCCACAGCATCGGTCAGGCCGCCCGCATGATCTCCTACGGCGATGCCGACGTGATGATTGCCGGCGGCACCGAGGGCGCCGTCTCGCCGCTGGGCGTGGCCGGCTTCGCCGCGGCACGCGCCTTGTCGACTCGTAACGACGATCCCCAGCGGGCCTCACGGCCCTGGGATCGTGATCGTGATGGTTTCGTCCTCGGCGAAGGTGCCGGTGTCGTGGTGCTCGAGTCGCTGGAGCATGCCCAGGCTCGCGGGGCTCACATCTACGGCGAGGTCAAGGGCTTCGGCATGAGCGCGGATGCCTATCACATGACCCTGCCGGCCGCTGACGGCGACGGGGCGCATCGCTGCATGAGGGCGGCCCTCAAGGACGCCGATCTCCAACCGAGCGAAATCGGCTACATCAACGCCCATGGGACCTCCACGCCTGCCGGTGACGGCACCGAGGTGCATGCCATCAAGAAGTTGTTCGGCGAACAGCCGGTCGAGTGCCCGGTCAGCTCGACGAAATCGATGACCGGGCATTTGCTCGGCGCGGCCGGTGCCATCGAAGCGGTGTTCTCGGTACTCGCCCTGCGCGATCAGGTGCTGCCGCCGACGATCAACCTCGACAATCCCTCCGAGGATTGCGATCTCGATTTCGTGCCCCACGAGGCTCGTCGTGTCGAAGGCTTCGAGGTGGCAATGTCCAACTCCTTCGGCTTTGGCGGCACCAACGGCACGCTGATCTTCGGTCGCACGATCGACTGATGGGCGTGGGGCGACGCTCGAACGAACCGGGCGTCCGTCGGTCCCGCCGGGGCGGGCCGCCCATGCATGGATTGCGTCCGTCAATCACTCGCGCGTGACGTGCCCATGAGCGAGCCTGTCATCCATCGCCTCGAACGGGACTCGGAATGGGTCGTGCCGTCGCTCGCCGACGTGCTTACCGCCGCCGGCACGGATGCCAGCCACCTGTTCGAGAGTGTGACCGCTGGCGGCCCGCTGAGCCGCTGGTCGATTCTGTTTTCCGCCGCCGAGGAGCGCTTGGCTGCCCCCGCCACGCCGTCAGCCGATGCCACGGCCTTTCTCGATTCCTTCCAGCAGGCCGTCTCTCGTCGGCAGCTCTTGGGCGAGGCCTTTGATGCCGGCGCGTGGTTGGCCGCCCAAGGCCTGCCAGGGTCGTTCCCCTTCCTCGGCGGCTGGAGCTTCTTCCTTGCCTACGAGATGGCCGCGGAGATCGAGCCAACGCTTGACCTGCCGCCCTTCGCCCTGGGAGCCGAGAGTGGCTTTCCGCGCGCGATCGCCGAATATCACCCGGCGGCCCTGGTGCGCGATCACGACGCGGGCGAAGACATCGTGGTCCACGACGGCAGTGCTCGAGGCGCGGGACTGGCCGCGGCCCTGATCACCGCGCGGGCACAGGCGTGTGAAGCGATTGGCAGCGATGAGCGTGGTGGCGCGGTCGAGCTGGCTGAACTGGCCCCGCCAGCGGGCAAACCGCACCGCGACCGGGTGGCCCGTGTTCGTGACTACCTGTTCGCCGGGGATGTCTTTCAGGCCAACCTCTCGCATGCTTGGCGTTTCAGGCTGGCACCGGGCGTGTCGTCCGAGGCGGTCTACGAGTCCCTGTGTCGCCGCAATCCGGCCCCGTTTGCCGCTTGGTACCGGCAGCCGGAAGGCGAGATCATCAGCTCCTCGCCGGAGCGGCTTCTGCGCGTGGCCGAGGGGCGCGCCGAGACCCGCCCGATTGCCGGCACCCGCCGGCGCGACCCGGACCCGCAGCGTGACCAGGAACTGATCGAGCAACTGCGTGCCCACCCCAAGGAGCGCGCCGAGCACGTCATGCTCATCGACCTCGAGCGCAACGATCTTGGCCGGGTCTGCGAGCCCGGCTCGGTGCGGGTCGACGAGTTGATGGTGGTCGAGTCCTATGCCCAGGTGCATCACCTGGTCTCGAACATCGTCGGGCGACTTCCGGCGACCACCTCGCCGCTGGCGGCGCTGGCCGCCTGTTTCCCCGGCGGGACGATCACCGGCTGCCCCAAGGTCCGTTGCATGGAGATACTCGCCGAGCTCGAGCAGACCGGCCGTGGGCCCTATACGGGCAGTCTCGGTTACCTGAGCAACCACGGGCGACTCGACAGCAATATCCTGATTCGCAGCATCTTCCTGAGCCCCGACGGGCGCGGTGAATTCCGTACCGGCGGCGGGATCGTGGCGGACTCCGACCCGGCCCGCGAGCTCGATGAGACCTACCAGAAGGCCCGTGGTGTGCTCGATGCCCTGGGTGGCGAAGCGGCCCTGGCCGCCGGGGTGCCGGTCGGATGAATCCGATCGAGTGGCCCGTGACCGATCGGGGCTGTGCCTTTGGCGACGGCCTGTTCGAGACGCTGTTCGTTCGACAAGGACAGGCGACCCGGCTTGCCGATCACCTCGCCCGGCTGCGTTGCGGGCTGGCCACGCTCGGTCTACCCGAGCCCTCCGGCGAGCGAGTGCTCGCGGTGCTCGACCAGGCGATCGAGGCGGGGGCAACCGGCGTGTGCAAGCTCACTGTCACCGCCGGATCGGGTCCCCGGGGCTATCGTCGTCCCGAACACCCCGAATTGACCGTAACGGCCTCCTTTGGCGCGCTGCCGGCGCTTCCGGCCGAGCCACTGGCCCTCGACCCGGTCCCGGTGGCACTGGAAGGGGCATCCGCGCTGCGCGGCCTCAAGCACCTCAATCGGTTGGTGCAGGTACTGGCCCAACAGTCACTCCCGGTCGATCGGGTCGAGGGCCTGATGCTCGACCCGGCCGGGCGGGTGGTTTCCGGTACGATGGGCAACGTCTTCTGGCGGGAACGCGATGGCTGGCACACGCCGCCGCTGGTCGGCGGGGCGATTGCCGGCACGCGTCGGGCCTGGTGGGTCGAGGCCCTGGGCGCCCGAATCACCCCCTGCGCCCCGGGTCGTCTGGCCCAGGCCGAGGCAGCGTTTCTCTGCAATGCCGTCTCGGCCTGGCGCCCGGTCGGCACGCTGCTCGGCCGGGCGCTGGCGGATGTCGGTGGTCCGCCCCGTGACGGCCTGGAGCGGATCGAGGGCTGTTGGCAACCACCGGCCGACGATACGACGAACCCTTGGCCCGCGACATTGTCCGAGGCCATGGCCAGCAGTTCTTGGGGGCGAGTCGCCCTTCGGGAATTCGGCGCGCCGTGCGGGGTGGTATTCCCGAGCGCCTCATCACGTGAATCGATCGAGAGTTAGGAGTTGCGGATGCGGCGAGCCATTGGTGTGTTCTTGATCTGGGTTGCCGGCATGGGCGGGCTCGCCGCCCTGCTCCTCGGGGCGGGGCTAGCCATGCACTACTGGCAAAAGCCACTCACCGCCGAGACGACCACTCTCACCGTGGAGCCGGGACAATCCATGCCGACGATCGCCGAATCCATCCACGAGGTGCAGCCGGGCATTCCGGCCCGGGCGATCGACTGGACGGCACGTTTTCGTGGCCAGGCCCGTCAAATCCAGGCGGGTGAGTACGAGGTCCGCCCCGACGAGCGACTGGCGTCCCTGCTTGATCGCATGGTAGCCGGCGACGTGATCGAATACCGCTTTACCGTGCCGGAAGGCGTCACCGCGCAGGCCTTTCTCGACCGACTGGCCGAGGCGCCGCGCATCCGCCGCACGATCGAGGAGCTGACCCCGCAGGCGGTGATCGAGGCGCTCGATCTGCCCGTGGATCACCTCGAGGGCTGGCTCTACCCGGACACCTACCAGTACCCCGCGGGCACCAGTGACCGCGCCATCATCCAGCGCGCCTTCGCCCATATGCAAGAAGCACTCGATGCCGCCTGGGCGGCGCGTGCCGACGACCTGCCACTGGAAAGCCCGTACGAGGCACTGATCCTCGCCTCGGTGATCGAGAAGGAGACCGGGATCTCCGGCGAACGCGGCGAGGTGGCCGGGGTGTTCGTCAATCGCCTCAAGCGGGGCATGCGCCTGCAGACCGACCCCACCGTGATCTACGGCATGGGCGAGGACTACGACGGGCGCCTATTCAGCCGGCACCTGCGTGAGGACACGCCGTACAATACCTACACGCGCGATGGGCTGCCGCCGACGCCGATTGCCCTGCCATCGGCCGCCTCGCTGCGGGCCGCGATCCGCCCGGCACAAACCGATGCCCTGTATTTCGTCGCCGACGGCACGGGCGGGCACGCCTTCTCGCGCACGCTCAAGGAACACAATCGTGCCGTCGCCCGTTGGCGGACCCATCAGCGCGAACAGGGAGACCGTCCATGACCGACCTGCGATCCATGCCGCGTTTTGTCACCCTCGAGGGGCTGGAGGGCGCGGGCAAGTCGACCGCCATGGATTTCGTGCGCGAGTGGTTCGAGGCGCGCGGCGAGGCGGTGCTTTGCACCCGCGAACCCGGTGGCACCCCGCTGGCCGAGGAGCTACGCACCGTTCTCAAGGCCGTGCGCGAAGAACCGGTGGCCGCATCGACCGAGTTGCTGCTGATGTTCGCCGCCCGCGCCCAGCACGTCGAGCGGGTGATCCGTCCGGCCCTGGCCGCCGGCAAGGTGGTGATCTGCGACCGATTCACCGATTCGACCCGCGCCTACCAGGGCGCCGGCCGCGGGCTGTCGATGGCGACCATCGACCAGTTGGCCGAGGTGGCGCATGCGGACTGTGATCCCGAGCTGACGCTCTGGCTGGATGTGCCGGTGGTGCTTGGCCTTGAGCGCGCGGCGAACCGCGAGGCGGCGGATCGATTCGAGCAGGAGACGCTTGCCTTCTTCGAGCGGGTGCGGGGCGGCTTCGAGTCGCTCTGTGAGCGGGAACCGGCACGGGTGCGACGGGTGGATGCCACGCGCCCCCTGGACGAGGTGCGTGGTCAGATCGAAAGTGCACTGGAGGCTGTTCATGGTGGCTGACACGATGGACGCCCACCTGTCGGGGCTGGCCGAGCAGCGATTGATCAGCGACCCGGCCACCATCCAAAGTGCCGGCTGGCTGAACGATGCCTGGTCGCAGCTCGAGCGGATGATCGCCGCCGGGCGCTTGCCGCACGGCCTGTTGCTGCACGGGCGCTTGGGCGCGCCGATGACGGCCTTGCTCCAGACACTGGCGCGCCGCCTGATCTGTGACGCACCGCGAGACGGCTGGCCGTGCGGCGAGTGTCCCGCCTGCCGCCAGGCGGAGCAGGGTAGTTTCCCCGATCTGCATCGACTGGCGGATGATCCCGACCACCGCGATATCCCGGTGGATGTCATTCGGACCCTGATCGACGGGGCGTTCATCACCCGCTATGGCCGCATGCGGCTGGTGCTGATCGAGCGCATCGAACGACTCAACCGGTCGTCGGGCAATGCCCTGCTCAAGCTCCTGGAGGAGCCGCCGGAGTCGATGCAGTTTCTCTGCACGGTCGAGCAGGTCGACCGGTTGCTGCCCACCATCCGCTCGCGGTTGCAACGCATTCGCCTGCGCGAGCCGCGCCCCGAGGAACTGGCCGCCTGGTGGCGCCAGGCCAGCGGGTGTTCGCCCGAGCGGGCCGAATTGCTGGCGTTCATCGACGATCCCACCCTGGTCGACGGCACCGATCCCACGTTCGATTGGCAGGCCGTCACGAGTGCCTGGGTGCGACTGGCCGAAGAACCCCAATCGCCACTGGCGCCGATCGCGCCGTGGCTGGCCACCCCCCGACCGGTGCTCGCCCGCTGGCTGTTGCGGCTCTGGCCGGCGGTGGCCCGTCGCCAGGCCGGTCTGTCCGATACGCTCCCGGCGGCGATCGTGCCGATGATCGAGCGGCTGGCCCGCGCCCACGACGGCGAGCGGTGGCTGGCGGTGCAGAGCCGCCTGATCCAGTTCGCCCGCGAGTCCGGGCATCCGCTGCATCCTGAGCTGTCGGTGGAGCATCTGGCGCTGGACCTGGTCGACCCACGACTCGCCCGTCGCCTCGAGCCGGTCGGTTAAGGAAACTCTGCACGAAACGGATGTCGCTCTGGCCTGTCGGGCCGTTCGTGATCAAGACGACGCAACGCGGAACACGGGCGGCTCGGCAGGCCCCGCAGGGCGCGCCTTGAGCCGGGTATCTGCCGCGTTGTCGTCCTTGGAAAGGGAATCCCCTTCCACGGCGGACGAGCGCCTTGCATCTAGCCCGGCTCAAGGCGCGCAGAGCGATATCCGTTTCGTGCAGAGTTTCCTAACTTCGACCTCCCCGCGATTGCCGGTAGACTGATGAGCCAGATTCCAGTGTTTCGATTCGGCACAGGCGAGTGCCAGGCCGATCGATCAACCATGACGAGGTAGCGTGCAATGGCAGCAGGAGGCGGTCTGGGTGGAGGCATGATCCACCACAACATCCCGGACAAGGACACGCTGTACAAGTCCTACATGCCGTTCGTGAAGAACGGTGGGCTGTTCATTCCGGGGCACACGCAGATCCCGATGGGCAAGGAGATATTTCTCACGCTGACCCTGATGGGCAGCCCCGAGCGGCTCGCCGTGGCCTCCAAGGTGGTCTGGCTCACGCCGCAGGGCGCGCAGGGCGGCAAGGTGGCCGGGATCGGCGTGCAGTTCGGCCGCATGGACCAGGGCCGCACGCGCAAGCAGATCGAGGCCTACCTCGCCGGGGCGCTGGAAAAGGAAACACCCACGTACACCATGTGAATGGCAAGGGCGGTGATCTGCCGTCCTCCCTTGTCCCTTTCCCTCGGAGCACCATGCAACTGTTCGATTCGCACTGCCACCTCGACCGGGTGGAGCTCGACGCCTTCGACAACGACTTCGATCGCTTCATGCATACCGCCTGGCTGGAATCGGTCACGCGGATGCTCTGCGTGTCGATCAAGCCGTCGACCTGGCCGGCGATGACCGAGCTGGTCGCGCCGTACCTCTCGGGCAACGCCGACCGGCTGGCTGAGCGACCCGAGGTATTCCTCTCCTACGGCCTGCACCCCACGGACGATGCTGGCGCCGTGATTCCCACCGAGGAACTGGTGCGCGCGATCCGCGAAGACCAGCACGCGGATTCCATCGTGGCGGTGGGTGAGACCGGGTTGGACTACTTCCACTGCGAGAAAGGCGAGCGCTGGCAGCACGACCGCTTCGTCAATCACATCGAGGCGGCCAAGGCCGTGGACAAACCGGTGATCATCCACACGCGTGGGGCGCCCGGGGACACGATGGACGTGCTCGAGCGCGAGCACGCCGAGGAGTGCGGCGGGGTAATGCACTGCTTCGCCGAGGATTGGGATACCGCGCGCCGCGCACTGGATTTGGGGTTCTATATCTCCTTCTCCGGTATCGTCACCTTCAAGTCGGCCGCCTCGTTGCGCGAGGTGGCCAAGAAGGTGCCCGGTGACCGGATACTGGTCGAGACCGATTCGCCGTATCTCTCGCCGGTCCCGTTCCGCGGCAAGCCCAACAACCCCATCCGCGTTCGCCACGTGGCCGAAGTGCTGGCCGATCTGCGGGGCGAGAGCCTGCCGGAATTGGCCGCCCGGGCTGACGAGAACACCAGGCGCTGGTTGGGATTGGCGGGTAGCTGACGAACACTCGTCCGTTCGATTGATCAGCCAATGCAAAAGGGGCCCTTGTCGGGCCCCTTTTCGCGTCCGGGTAAATCTGCTGATCTGCCGCTCAGTTGCTGGCGACCCGGAGTTCCTGCCCAGGCTTGATGGCCGTGTCCGGCCCGATGCGATTGAGCGCGGTGAGCTCGGCGACGGTGGTGGAGAATCGCTGCGCCAATTGCCAGAGCGTGTCGCCCGGTTGAACCACGTACTTCGAGGCGGTGTCACCGCTGTCATCCGCGGCCTTGGCGCCGACGATCACCTTGTCGCCGGGGCGCAGGACCGGGTTGTCGCCGTAGGCGTTCATCCGGCGTAGCTCGGCCAGCTTGATGCCGTGCTGGCGCGAGATGGCCCAGAGCGATTCGCCCGGTTGGACCGTGTGGCTGCGGACATTGCCCGAGGCGATTGCGCGGTCGACGCGCCCCGTGGGGACGAGGATTTCCTGTCCGGGGCGGGCGACGGCCGACTGGCGGCGATTGATCGCCAGCAGTTCGTCGACCGAGCTGCCATAGCGCTGCGCGACCTGGTAGAAGCTGTCACCGCGCACGAAGGTGTAGCGCTGCCAGTCCTCGGCGGCGCTGGCCGCGGAGTTGAGCGTGTCGACGTCGAAGCGACCGCGCGCCTCGCGTGGCACCAGCAGATGCCGCGGCGTATCGCCGGTGATCGACCGGCCGAAGCCGGGATTGAGGCGATAGAGCTCGTCGTGCTCCATCCCGGTCATGTCGGCCAGCTTGACCAGGCTCACGGATCGTTCCAGCTCCACCTGCGCCAGGGCCGGGCTGTTTTCGATCGTGTGCGGGGTAAAGCCGTACTTCTCGGGCTGGGAGAAGATCTTGACCAGGGCGAACAGGCGGGCGGGGTAGTCCTGGGTTTCCTTGCGAATCTGCTTGAGACTCCAGAAGTCGGTGGCCTGGCCGCGCTGCTCGTTCTGCCGGATGGCGTTGAGCAGGGTGCCCTGGCCGCCATTGTAGGCGGCGATCACCGTCGGCCAGTCATCGTCGAACATGCCGCGCAACTGGCTGAAGTAGGTGACGGCCGCATCGGTGGACGCCTCGATGTCCCGTCGGCCGTCGTAGAAGGCATCACGATCCAGACCGAAATAGGTGCCGGTGGAGGGAATGAACTGCCAGATGCCCGCCGCCGAGCTCGACGACAGGGCCTGCGGCAGGTAGGCGCTCTCCACGATCGGCAGCAGGGTCAGCTCCAGTGGCAGGTTGGCCGCCTCGAGCTTCTCCACGATCATGTAGAGATACGGTTCGGCCCGTTTACTGACCTCGCGCAGGTATTCCGGGTGGCGGGCGTAACGACGGACCTCCGCATCGACCCGGGCATTGTCTGGCACCGGCAGGGTGAAACGATTGGCGACCGCGCCCCAGAGATCGTGTTGGTGGTCCGTGGCCTGTGGTTCGCCACCGTCCTGGCGGCTGATCGCCGGGAGGGTGGAGAAACCCGGCCGACTGCTTTCCCTCGCATCGCTGCCTTGGCGATCGGACGGCGGTACCAGGCCGGCACAACCGTGCAGCAGCAGGACGGCCGCGGGCAGGAGCAGGCCGCGCAACAGTCTTGACGACAATGCGAGGCGCCCAGAGGGAATCAGGTGGGTCGGCAGTGTAGGCATGGTGTCGTCCGGCTATCCGTCGTTGGTGGCCAGTAGGGGGGAGATCACAGACGCGCCAGGCCGTCGAAGTCGTCCTTCCAGTGGCGCAGCTGGGCGAAGGCGTCGATATCGTCGTCGATACGGTCGCCAACGTAGGCCTCGATGGCCTCGCGCAGGGCCGGCACGCGCACGCGCAGGAACGGGTTGGTGAGCTTTTCGAGGTCCATCGAGGCACTGGCCGTTGGTTCGCCATTCGATCGCTTTGCCGCGACCTCGCGGACTCGAGCGGCAATGTCGGGGTTGTCGGGTTCGGCGTGCGCGGCGAAGCGCAGGCTGTCGGTGGTGTACTCGTGGCCGCAGTAGACGGTCAAGTCTCCAGCCAGGCCGGCCAGTCGATCGAGCGAATGCAGCATCTGTGCCGCCGTGCCCTCGAACAGTCGTCCGCAACCGGCGGTGAACAGCGTGTCGCCGCAGAAGATGGTCTGCCCGCTGAGGTACGTCAGGTGGTCCTGGGTGTGGCCGGGGGTGGCCATCACGGCAAAATCACCCACGTCGGGGATCGTGAATCGATCGCCTTCGCCGACGACCGTGTCGACACCCACCCGTCGGCAACTGTCGGGTCCGTAGACGGTCATGGGAAAGCGCTGGGTCAGTTCGGCCAGGCCCTGGACGTGATCGCCATGGTGGTGCGTGATCAACGTGGCCACCGGCTTGAGGCCGCGCGCCTCGATGGCCTCGATCACCGGACCGGCCTCACCGGCATCGACGACCACCGTGGCGCGGTCATCGCCCTCGATCAGCCAGACGTAGTTGTCCGAGAGGACGGGAATGCAATGGATGGTCGGGGCGGTTACAGTGCTCATGGCGGCATCTTAACGTAGTCAGGCTGGGGCAAGGAATGCCTGTGTGCCGATTGCGGATTCACCGAGAGGTCGCCGCCTAATAGGGCAAGTCGGCAGGGATGCGACAACGATGAGGGATGTCACTTCGCCGGGCAAAGCGCCGGCGTCCGGGAGAGCGTGGGCAACGTCATCGCGGCGGCGTCTGGCTGCGCGCTGGCTGTTGCTGGCCTGGGCCGGCGCGGCGTTGCTTGCGTGGTTTGTGCCCTGGCCGGTGCTGGTCGGCGCGGGCCTCGCAGCCGGGGGGAGCGACGGGTCAGCGGCCGTCCAAAACGGCCTTGTGTTGGGTCTTGCGCTGCTGGCGCTGCTCGTGTGGCGGCAGGGTCGCGCCGGGTGGGGCTTGCTGGCGATCAGCCTGGCTGGCGCGCTGCATACCCTGGTGCCGGTGTCGACTCTCGTCGAGCAAACGCCCGTGTTCGGCGACCGGGTCGATTGCCGCCTCGAGGGGGCCGTGGTCGGTCTGGTCGATGATCGGGCCGATCGTCGTCGTTTTACCTTCTCGGTACATGCCGCCCGCGCGGCACATCCGGATGACAGGGTCGCGACCCGGGTCTGCCAGCAACTGCTCCCGAGCGGGCGACTCAAGCTCAGCGATTACACCCGGCCTCCCGAGCGAATCGAGCTGGTCGCCGGCGTCGGCTATGACCTCATCGCGCGCCTCAAGCCCCTGCGCAGTCACGCCAATCCCGGCGGATTCGATTACCGCCGCTACCTGTTTCGTCACCAGATACTCGCCACGGGCTACCTCCGCGATCGCCAGCCGATTGTCCTGGGCCGGGCGTCTGGCTGGCGGGCGCAGATCGACCGCTGGCGGGATGGCGCACGCTCACTGTTGCAGGAAAGCCTGGCCGTTGCGGAGAGGCGCACCGCAGACGGACCGTTGTCGGCCGGGGCGGCGTTGCTGCATGGGCTGGCGTTGGGTGATCGCGGCGAGTTGAGCGACCGGCAATGGGAATGGCTGCTGGCCACCGGCACCAATCATCTGCTCGCGATCTCGGGGTTGCACGTCGGCATGGTGGCGGCACTGGCGGCCTGGCTGGTACGTGTCGGGTGGGGGCGGCTGCCGATCAGCCGGGGCTGGCCAGCTCAACGAGTGGCCGCCCTGGCGGCGGTGCTCGCGGCCTGGAGCTACGCGTTGATCGCCGGGCTGTCGATCCCCACCCTGCGTGCCGCGCTGATGCTGACGGTCCTGTTGCTCGGGGTGCTGATGCAGCGCCGGTGGCGGCTGCTCGATCTGTGGCTGATTGCCTTCGTGCTGGTGATGGCGATCGATCCCTTCGCCCCATTGGACATGGGATTCTGGCTCTCGTTTGCCGCGGTGCTCCTGATCATCGTGATGATCCGCGGTCGCGCAGGGCTCTGGCGGCCCTGGGAAATGCTGCGACTGCAATGGCTGCTGACGCTCGGCTTGTTGCCCCTGACCTGGGGGCTGTTCGACCGGGTCGCCTTCGCCTCGTTGCCGGCGAACCTGCTGGCCGTCCCTCTGGTCTCCATGCTGATCACGCCGCTGGCACTGCTCACCCTGTTTGTCGCGACCCTCAGCCCCGCGGCAGCCGCGTGGCCCGCCTGGGTGATCGACGGGCTCGGCCAGGGGCTGTTTGCGGTGCTTGCGTGGCTGGTGGCAGTGTTCCCGGATTCCAATCACGCCCCGCCCGGTCCGCTCGCGCTGGCCCTGTTTGCCCTTGGTGTGCTCTGGCTGGGATTGCCACGACGGTTTCCGGGACGGGGGTTGGCGCTCCTGTTGTTGCTCCCGGCGTTGTTGGTGGGGTCATCCCGACCGTCTCCCGGGCAGTTCGAGGCCGTGGTGCTGGATGTCGGGCAGGGGGCGGCGGTGCTGCTGCGTACGGCGCGTCATGACTTGTTGTATGACGCTGGGCCTCGATTCGGGCGATTCGATACCGGTGAAGCGATCGTGTTACCGGCCCTGCGAGCGCTGGATGTCTCGCAACTCGACCGGATCGTGATCAGTCATGCCGCCATGGATCACGCCGGCGGACTCGCTTCCATCCGCGCGGCGTTTCCGCAAACCGAGGTGATCGGACCGCTGGACTCGCGGTTCGGTGCGGTGGGGCAGACCCGACCGTGCCGGCACGGTGATGAATGGATGATCGATGGTGTGCGGTTTTCCCTGTTCCGTGCACCGCGTGGATCGGCCAATGATCGCTCGTGTGTGCTGCGCGTGGCGGGGCAGTCGGGGGCGCTTCTTCTCACCGGCGATATCGAGGCCGCTGCGGAGCAATGGTTGCTTCGCCATGCCCGGTTGGACGCCGAGACCGTGCTGGTGCCACATCACGGGTCGACCAGCTCGTCGACGGCGGCCTTCGTGGCGGCGACCGGTGCCCGGCAGGTGCTGGTCAGTGCCGGCTTCCTCAATCGCTGGGGGCATCCGCGAGCGGAGGTCGTGGCCCGTTGGCGGGCGGTGGGTGCCCGCGTCTGGCGCACCGATCGGTACGGGGCGTTGCTCCTCGAGCATGGCCAAGTGCGTGCGGAGCGTTCCGGGCAGTGGCCGTTTCCCTGGCGTCGCTCAGCCTGGCTGCACTCGGCCTTGACGCCGTGATCGATCCGACTCGCCACGTGTGCCTAGAGCGGCAGGGGAATGGGGGGGATGGCATGCACTCTGCTACCCTCCCTATCAAAGGCACAATGGCCTGGCAATTGTTCGATGGCACGGGCGTTGTTGAGGCATGACCGCCATTGACGTGCAAAATCCACGTACAGTGTGTGGCTAAAGCTAGGGAGGCGGCTCAACGGACAGGGAAGCATGGCCCCGAGAGGTAAAAACGGCTCCTGATGAAATCGATCAACCTCTATTCCGAGGAGCAGATACGCGCCGCAGAGAAGTATCTCAAGGAGGCGGGTGCGGATGACATGAGCCTCGACAGTCGCAATGGCCGCAACGGCCAGCCGGAGTCGGTGCGTGCACTGAACCCGGACGAGCGGGGCATTCGTATTCTCGAGGGTGTCTATCTCGACTTCTTCGCCAAGGATCGCCTGGCCCTGATCGTGCCGGGTTTCGCCCAGCAACTACCGCTGTCCTGGGCCAAGGAAGGCATGCGCCTAGTGATCATGCGCCGCTATGCCGACGAGCAACTCGGTATCCGCCAGATTCTCGAAGGGTTGGTCGTCAAGACCACCGAGGCGCGACGCGACGACGATCCCAACCAGGCGCTGGTCCTGATCATGCACATCAATCGACAGCGCCGGTTCGAGCCGGGTGAAAATCCGGGTTGATCCATGGCCGCTTTCTCACGGTGCTGGCATGGTCGCGTCGATTGCCGACTTGTTAATTCGATTCCCCTGACCTATCCGTGAGTTCGGGGTATCGTTGCTCGAGCGTTCACGGAGTGTGAATGCCGTGGGCGAGAGGAATAACAGTGCGGAGGAATCGCCATGAGCAGTCGGGATGAGCTGATCGACA
The DNA here is from genome assembly GCF_044582135.1 of Guyparkeria halopsychrophila. NCBI lineage: Bacteria > Pseudomonadati > Pseudomonadota > Gammaproteobacteria > Chromatiales > Thioalkalibacteraceae > Guyparkeria > Guyparkeria halopsychrophila. The sequence goes on from NZ_JBDODP010000012.1 coordinate 30,342, forward strand.
AGTACGCGGACGAGCTTCAGGAAAAATGCGGCGAGAGGCCGGATCGCGATCTGCTGGGCCGCGTGGTTGCCGGTTTGGGGCCGGCGGTCTACAACGCGGATGCCTCGGTGGTGGCGGCAAGCGATCCAAGCGAGGTCGAAAGCATCAAGACGCATTTCCTGGTCAAGAAGCTGGGCCTGACCGACGGGCCGGAGCTCGACGCGGCACTCAACCATGTGTTCGATCAGTACGGCCGTTCCAACCGGCACAAGTACCGGGCGGTCGTCTACTACCTGCTCACGCGGCACTTTGGCCGGGAGGCTGCCTACCCCTGAACGATAACGTTCGTTACTACCCCACAAACAAGAAACCCCGGCCTGCGGACAGGTCGGGGTTTCGTCGTTTCACGGCGGCCAAAAGCCGGGCGTGATCAGTCGTCCAGGCTGAGTGCCGGGTAGACGCCGTTCTCGTCGTGAACTTCACGGCCGGTCAGCGGCGGGTTGAACACGCAGATCAGGCGCATGTCCTCGCTGCCGCCGCGCAGGTAGTGCTTGTCGGCGGCCGGGTCGTTGAGAAGATACATCATGCCGTCGCGGATCGGGTAGGTGACATCGTTGTTGATGTCATGGATCTCCCCGTTGCCGCCTACGCAGTACACCGCTTCGATGTGGTTCTGGTAGTGGATGAAGGTCTCGGTGCCGGCGCGGATGATGGTGTCGCTGTAGGAAAAACCGACCTTGTCGTTGGCCAGAATCAGGCGGCGGCTGACCCAGTTGCCGCTATCCGCTTCGACTTCGCGATCGGTGCCGATGATGTCTCGGTCAAGATAACGTACGAGCATATTTGACTCCGTAACTGGTTGATGGCCCCGCCGGCAGGGCGGGGCGTCGTCGGTCGGATATCAGCCCTTGCGAGCAGCTGCGGCGGCGTCGACGGACTCGTCGAGCAGTTCGAGGCCCCGATTCAGCTCGGCCTCGCTGATGGTCAGCGGGGCAAGGAACTTGATTACCTGGTCGTCCGCACCGGCGGTCTCTGCCAGCAGACCGCGCTTGAACGCCTCCGCTGAGACCTCGTTGCAGAAGTCCTCTGCCTCGGATTGTAGACCCCAAATCATGCCCAGGCCGCGCACGTCGGAGATCAGGTCCGGGTGGCGCTCGGCGATCGCGCGGAAGCGCGCTTCGACCTTCTTGCCCTTCTCGACGACTTCCTTGGGGAACTCCTCGGTATCCCAGCGCTCCAGTGCGGCGGCGCCGGCGATGAAGGCCAGCGAGTTGCCGCGGAAGGTGCCGGTGTGCTCGCCCGGCGACCACTGGTCGATCTCCGGACGCATCAGGACGATCGCCATCGGCAGGCCGGTGCCGATCGACTTGGAGATGGTGACGATGTCCGGCTTGATGCCGGCACGCTCGAAGCTGAAGAAGGTGCCGGTACGGCCGTTGCCGACCTGGATGTCGTCGACGATCAGCAGGATGTCGAGATCCTTGCACATCTTGTCGAGCTTTTGCAGCCACTCGATCGAGGCGACGTTGATGCCGCCTTCGCCCTGGATAGTCTCGACGATGATGCCGGCCGGCAACTCGTAGCCCGAGCTGCCGTCCTCGTAGTACTGGCGCATCATGTCGATGCTGTCCATCTGGCCTTCGCCGGTCGGGTCGAAGTAGTTGTCGTAGGGCATCTTGGTGACGTTCAGCGGCACGCCGTAGAAATCGTCGTGGTAGAACTCGTTACCGGTGACGGCCAACGCGCCCAGGGTGTGACCGTGATAGGCGTTGGTGAAGGAGACGATCTTGGAGCGTTCCTTGACCTTGCGTGCCAGCTTCAGGGCCGTCTCGACGGCGTTGGTGCCGGTCGGGCCGACGAACTGAACCTTGTAGTCCATGTCACGCGGCTGAAGGATGGTTTCCTGCAGCTTCTTGATGAACAGGTACTTGGCGTCGGTCGCCTTGTCCAGCGCGTTGGTCACGCCATCGCGTTCGATGAAGTCGATCAGCGCCCGATTGACGGCCGGGTCATTGTGACCGTAGTTCAGGGAGCCAGCGCCACCGAAGAAGTCGATGAAGGCCGTGCCATCCTGATCCCACATGGTGGCATTCTTGGATTTGACGAAAATGGTCGGGAACGAGCGGATATAACCGCGCACGTTGGACTCGTATTTCTCGAACAGGTCAATGTCCATCACAGGTCCTCGTCTTGAGCGTGAAAAGTGAAATAGATAATAGGCGCACGATGGGTCGCCGGCCACTTGGAATATGGCCGGCGGCGGCGTGGATCAGAGATCGATGACGTAGAGATCTTCCGGCTGGTGGCCCTCGCCGAGCAGCTCGCTGGAGAGGTAGGGCTCGTTGCGGATCGAGCAACCCATCTTCTCCGCCCAGCGGGTGAACAGGGCCTGGGAGGCCGGGTTGTCCGGGGCGATGGTCAGTTCGATGCGCTTGATGTCGCTGAACCAGTCGCGCTCCTGGAGTGCGCTCAGCAGGCGGGAGGCGACGCCCTGGCCGCGTGCCGAGGCATCGACGCCAATCTGCCAGACAAACAGCGAGTCGGGGTTGTCCGGCAAGCGGTAGGCCGTGACGAAACCGACGAGGTCGTCACCGTTTTCCGCAATGGCGCAGGTCGAGCGGAAGTGGTCCGCAAGCAGGAAGTAGAGGTAGGCCGAGTTGAGGTCGAGCGTTCCCGCTCGCTGGATCAGTTGGTGAATCCGACCCCCATCCTCGAGGCGCGGTTCACGAAAATGAATCGTCATGCTTTTTTGCCTGCCCGCGTTCAGTTTCCAGCCGCGTTCAGGTCCGTATAAATGAGCGCCCATTATAGGGCATGAGGCGCAAAGCTCAACCGTGCACCCCGGTCGATTCGGCCTGTTTATCACGCTGTAATGGCGCTGTCATGCGGTTTTCGGTGCCTATTCCTCGCCCGGAGATGGCTCGCGGAGGCCAAGGCTGTCGGTGGTGACGATATTGAGCCCGGCGAGTCTCATGGACGGCATGCCGGGGCCATCTGGGGGCCGAGCGTTCGTGACATGCGCGTCATTTTCCCGAACGCGGAGGGGGGGCTATTGCGTCCGCTGCGGCGGGTGGCGGTGGAAGGTCAGTGGCGCGTCGCCGGAGGGCAGGTGGGCGATATCGGCCAGGGTGTAGCGGTCGAGCACCGCCCAGAAGGCCTCCAATGCCTCGCCGAGGATCGGTGCCAGCCGACAACTCGTCGTGATCCGGCAATCGCTGGCCTCTCCGAAGCACTCGACCAGCTCCCAATGGCCTTCCATGTCGCGGGCGACCGCTCCCAGCGAGATGGACGACTCGGGGCAGGCCAGCGCCAGTCCGCCGCCCTTGCCGCGCCGCGCCTTGACGTAGCCGCGCGCGGCCAGCGTGTTGGCCACCTTCATCAGGTGGTTGTAGGAGATGTCGAAGTAATCGGCGATCTCACGGATCTTCGGCAGGGCTGTCGTTGCCGTGACTCCTTCCGTGGTGGCCTCCATCGCGGTGTTCCTGGCGGCATGGTCGGCCAGATACATCAGGAGGCGAAAGGCGAAATCGGTCTGCTGGTTGAGCTGCATGGCGTCCGTTCCCAGGGTGGGTCAAGGGTTTGTAATATGCGCTCAGTATGCATATTCTGGTCGACCAACACCAGCCCCGCGGGAGGGACCCGATGCAACGTCACGAAAGCCTGCAACCTCTGTCACGCGAGCACCATCAGACCCTCCAGATCGCGCGGCGATTGCAGTCGGGCGAGCCGGATGCCGACTTGCGCCAGGATCTGTCCGCTCACCGTGCGGACCTCAAGGCGCATTTCGCCGCCGAGGAGTCCATCGGACGTCAGGCGCTGATGCAATGCCCGGACGACACGATTCTGGCCGAACTGCTAGATCGCATGCAACGCGAACACCGCCAGATCGAAAAGCTACTCGTCGAGATGCTCGACGAGGCCGGCGGTTCGGCCACCGGCCGTCGCCTGGGTGAGTTGCTGGTGGCCCACGTACGGTTCGAAGAACGCGAGTTGTTCAACCGGTTGCAGGAAGGCTGTCTGGCGGGCCAGGCGGGAGAGCCGGCATGAGCGATTGGCGTCACTGGCCCCTGCTCTCAATCGGGTTTCGGCCCTGGTTTCTGTTGATGCTGGGTTTCGCCACCCTGGCGACGGCCCTCTGGGCCGGCGTCTGGATCGTTGGCGGCTGGGGCGCGGCCATGCAGGGGGCATTCGACGGGGGGCAGCTGGACTGGCGTTGGCATGCCCATGAGATGACCTTTGGCGTCGGCGTGGCCCTGGTTGCCGGCTTTCTGACCACCGCGGCGCAGAACTGGACCGGCCGTCGCGCCTGGCACCCGGGCGGGCTGTTGGTGGTGCTGGGGATATGGCTCGCCGCACGACTGGCGTTTCTCGGTGTCGGCGCCAATCCGTTCTGGCCGTATCTCCTTTCGATTGCCGCCGAGCTGGGCATCCTGTTTGTCGTCGCCCGGCTGATCCTGCTCTCCCGGCAGTGGCACAACCTGCTGTTCGTGCTCGCGCTGAGCGAGATCGTGCTGGCGGATGCGCTGTTCGCCCTGCAACGGCATGACGGCGGGTTGTCTGGCATTCACGGTTGGTTGGGGCTGTTGCCGATCGTCGCGATGCTGTTGTTCATCGCCCAACGGGTGGTGCCGCCGTTTTCGGCCAACCGGCTGGGCATACCTCCCAGGCGCACCGGGCGTTACGTGGCGGGCATTATGGGAGGCGGGCCACTGCTGATGTTCGTCGCCTTGCTTGCCGCGCCGATGTGGCCCGACGTGCTGCGACTGGTCACGGCGGCGATTGGCGCCGTGGTTGCCGTCACCGGCGGCTATGCCTTGACTCGCTGGTGGCACCGAAAGGTATTCGGCGAGCCGATGCTGTGGCTGCTGTTTTTGGGCGTGTCGGTGGTGCTTTTCGGACTGGCATGGATGGCGGCGGTCTTGATTGGTCTGCCGGTCGGCGGGCTGGATGGGCCGGTGCATGCCCTGGGTCTCGGCATGCTGGCAGTGATGGCGATGGGCATGATGACGCGGGTCAGTGCGGGACACACGGGGCGGCCGATCCAGCTGCCCAGGTGGCTGCGGCCGGTAGTGGTGTTGATGTTGGTCGTGGTGGCCAGTCGATTGCTGTTGCCGATCTGGCCGGGCCTCGAGCCGCTCTGGCTTGCGATCACGGCCGGCGGGCTGGCCCTGGTCTATCTGGCCATGCTGCTGGTGATCGGCCCATGGCTAACGACCGCGCGTGTTGATGCCCGCCCGCCGGTGAAGCCCCGACAGCCGTGAGGCAGATTGCCTAAATGACTTTCGAGAAGCGCTGACCATCGAGGCTGCCGTGGTACTCGTCGAAGGCCATGCAGACGTTGCGGATCAGCAGGCGGCCGCGCGGTTGGACCTCGATCGAGTCGGGCGTGATGGTGACCAGTTCGTCGCGGGCCATGTCGGCCAGCTCGTCCAGTGCATCGGCAAAGTGACTGGCGAAGTCGATCTCGAAGCGCTGCTCCACGTCATGGATCGAAAGCCGGAAGTGGCAGATCAGCTCGGTGATCACGTGCCGACGCAGGACGTCCTCCTCGGTGATCACCACGCCCTTCTCGATCGGTAGTCGGCCGGCCGCCACCGCCTCGTGGTAGCGGTCGAGTTCCTTGACGTTCTGGCTGAACGCCCCGCCCACCTGGCTGATCGAGGAGGCGCCCATCGCCACCATGTCGCATTCGGCGTGGGTGGAATAACCCTGGAAGTTACGTTGCAACGTGCCCTCGGCCTGGGCGATGGCCAACGGGTCGTCCGGCTTGGCGAAATGGTCCATGCCGATCAGCACGTAGCCGGCCTGCTGCAGGTAGCCGATGGTCGAGCCGAGGATGTCGAGCTTTTCCGCCGGGCTGGGCAGGTCGTCGCCCACGATCCGTCGCTGCGGCTTGAAGCGCTGCGGCAGGTGGGCGTAGTTGAAGATCGACAGCCGGTCGGGGTCGAGTTCGATCACCCGGTCGAGGGTCTGCATGAAGCGATCGCGTGTCTGAAAGGGCAGGCCGTAGATCAGGTCGATGCTCACGCCATGGAAGCCTTCCTCGCGGGCGGTGTCGACTACCTCTTTGGTCTCGTCGAAGCTCTGGATGCGGTTGACCGCCTTCTGTACCTTCGCGTCGAAATCCTGCACCCCGAGGCTGATGCGGTTGAAGCCGATCTCGCGCAGCAGGCGGATGGTGGCCGCATCGGCCTCGCGCGGGTCGATCTCGATCGAGTATTCGCCGCTGTCGTCGGTCTTCAGCGCGAAGTGCTCGCCGGTCTTGCCCATCAGCTCGCGCATCTCGTCGTGCGAGAGAAAGGTGGGCGTGCCGCCGCCCCAATGGAGCTGATCGACCGGCCGGCCGTCGTCGAATAGTGCTGCCTGCAGCGCCATCTCGCGATAGACGTCGTCGAGGTAGGGGCGCGCCTTGGCGCGGTCCTTGGTGACCACCTTGTTGCAGGCGCAGTAATAGCAGACCGTGTCGCAGAACGGGATGTGCACGTATAGCGACAGCGGCCCGCCAGTGGCGTTGGAGCGCGCCGCGGCCTCGCGGTAGTCGTCTTGCCCGAACCCGTCGTGGAACTGCACGGCGGTGGGGTAGGAGGTGTACCGCGGCCCGCTGGTGTCGTAGCGGCGGATCAAGTCGGCGTCGAAGGGGATGGCAATCTGGCTCATGGGCGGCAGTCGGCGGTTGATTGGACGGATGTCATCGAAACGGCAAGTTTAGCGCCACCCGCATCGCGTCGTCCTCCGAGTAGAATGCTGGGGAATTGAGGAAACGCGGTAACCACCGAGAATGCCGGCCGGACTTTCTTCACGGCCGCCGACTGGCTATCCTCCGCAATCTTCCGCCCCGGCCGCCAAGGTTGCCAGATGGGTGTTTGGGTGCGGGGCAGGATGGACACGGGAGACGGGCATGATCGGCGAGTTGCTGCAGTGGCTGGATTACTTCGGGACGGCGGTTTTCGCCGTCAGCGGCGCCCTGGTGGCCGATCGCAAGCGCATGGACCTGATGGGGTTTCTCATCCTGGCGACGGTCACTGGCATCGGTGGCGGCACGTTGCGGGATCTTTTGCTCGATCGGCCGGTCTTCTGGCTGACCCAGTGGGAGTACCTGGTGATTGCCGCGGCGACGGCGATCGTGACCTTCTACGTCAGCAAGCCGTTTCACCAGCGGGCCAATTGGCTGCCCTGGGCCGATGCCGTCGGGCTGGCGGCCTTTTGCGTGATCGGTACCCAGATCGCGCTGTCGATGGATGCCAATCCGATGATCGCGGTGATGATGGGCATCATGACCGCCGCCTTCGGCGGATTGATACGCGACGTGCTCGCCGGCGAGCCGCCGTTGCTGTTGCACCGTGAGATCTACGCCTCGGCCGCGTTGGCCGGGGGGATCGTCTATGTTCTGTTCGCCCATTGGCTGGACTGGTCGATTGCCGCGGTGATCCTCGGCTTCGCCGTTACCCTGATGGTGCGCGGTCTGGGTATTCGCTATCACTGGCACCTGCCGTCGGCAAACCGCTGAGGGCCGGGCCGGATTCACAACACGCTTCACGAATCACGAGTGCTTCATGAGCAACGCCGTCGAAAGCAACGCCGTCGAAATCTACGAGCTCGAGAAGACCTACGAAGGGGGCACCCGTGCCCTCAAGGGCATCGAGCTTGCCATCGCCGAGGGCGACTTTTTCGCCCTGCTGGGCCCCAACGGGGCGGGGAAGTCGACCACCATCGGCATCCTCTGTTCGCTGGTCAACAAGACTGCCGGCAGCGTGCGGGTCTTCGGCCACGATCTCGATCGCGATCGCGCCTGGGTGAAGGCCCAGATCGGCGTGGTGCCGCAGGAATTCAACTTCAACCAGTTCGAGCCGGTCGAGGAAGTCGTCATCAACCAGGGCGGCTTCTACGGCATGACCCGCAAGGCGGCGAAGAAGCGCGCCCACGAGCTGTTGAAGCAGTTGGGGCTGTATGACAAGCGGGAGGGCATGGCCCGGGCGCTGTCGGGCGGCATGAAACGGCGGCTGATGATCGCCCGCGCCCTGGTGCACGACCCGCGGATGCTGATCCTCGACGAGCCCACCGCCGGGGTCGACATCGAGCTGCGCCGCGGCATGTGGGACTTTCTCACCCAGATCAACAAGCAGGGCACCACCATCATCCTGACCACGCACTACCTCGAGGAAGCCGAGGCCCTGTGCCGCAACATCGCGATCATCAACGAGGGGCGCATCGTCGAACACAACTCGATGCGCAACCTGCTGGCCAAGCTCTCGCAGGAGACCTTCGTCCTCTATGCCCGCGAACCGGTGGAATCCCTGCCGGAGATGCCGGTGGTCGGTTCGCGCCTGATCGACGACGAGACCATCGAGGTCGATCTGAACCGCGACCAGGAGCTGACCGGGGTGTTCGACGTGCTGCGCGGCCACGGCATCGTGATCGAGCGCATGAAGAACAAGACCAGCCGTCTCGAGGAGCTGTTCCTGCGCCTAGTGCAGGATGACGATGCCGCCATCAATGCCGAGGAACGTTCATGAGTATCCGTTCGCAGAGCGATGCATTCGATCACCAGGGACCGGGCGAGAAGGCGGTCGGCCTGACGCCGCGGGGCGCGTGGAATGCCTTCCTGATGCTGTTGACCCGAGAGATCCTGCGCTTCGGCCGGATCTGGGTGCAGACCGTGCTGCCGCCGATGATCATGACCGCGCTGTACTTCGTGGTGTTCGGCCACCTGATCGGCCCGCGCATCGGTGAGATCGACGGGGTGCCCTACATCCAGTACCTGGTGCCGGGCCTGATCCTGATGTCGGTGATCACGCAGAGCTACGCCAACTCGGTGTCCTCGTTCTTCGGCGCGAAATTCGCCCGGCACGTCGAGGAGCTGCTGGTCTCGCCCATGCCCAATTGGCTGATCATCGTCGGCTACGTTGCCGGCGGGGTGGCACGCGGTCTTACGGTGGGCGCGGCGGTCACTATCGTGGCGCTGCTGTTCGCCGAGCTCTCGGTCCACAGCGTGCTGAACCTGTTTGGCGTGGCGTTGATGACCTCGATTCTGTTCGCCCTGGGTGGGCTGATCAACGCGGTCTACGCCACGCACTTCGACCACATCTCGATCGTGCCGACCTTCGTGCTCACGCCCCTGACCTATCTCGGCGGGGTGTTCTACTCGATCAACATGCTCTCGGAGTTCTGGCAGCAGGCCTCGCTCTACAACCCGATCCTCTACATCATCAATGGCTTTCGCTACGCGATGCTCGGCATCAGTGATGTGCCCATTTGGAGCACCTACGCCATCCTCGCCGTCGGCATCCTGATCGCCTACTTTTACCTGCTGCGGTTGTTCAACAAGGGTATTGGTCTGCGGGGTTGACGCAGCTGCGTCGACAGCCCATGCCTCGGAGAGGGGCGGGGTAATCCAGCGCCAATGTCGTTCCTGCGCAGTGGCGAATTCCAGCACGGCGGGCACTATCGTCATTCCCGCGGAAGCGGGAATCCATCGATCGGAGCCGCGTTATGTACGGTCGGCAGCAGCGCATGAGAGGTCCACGGTGCGCCTACGGCAAGGAGATGGCCGTATTGGCTTCGTCGGACATTTTTATGGATTCCCGCTTTCGCGGGAATGACGGCGTGGTGGCGGATAGGGCTCGCGGCTACGGACCCATTGTTCCGTCCAACCGCTAAGTTCACCTGGCCTCAGTGCTCCCCCTGCATCGTCATTCCCGCGGACGCGGGAATCCACCGAGCGGAGCCACGGTAAGTTCGGTTGGCAACTGCGAAGGAGAGGTCGGCGGCGCGCCTGCTGGAAGGAGATGGGCGTATGGGCTTCGTACAAATATTTTATGGATTCCCGCGTCCGCGGGAATGACGGTTGCTGGGTACGCGTCAAGGCGGAAAGACCGTTTGCCGGCCCGTTTTCAGAGCACCGGGGCAGTGCGCCTGGGGCAGAGCGCCCGGCTCAATCCTTACCCAAACGTCCCTCGATCGTGTCAGCAAGCACCCGAGCATGGTTATGCTCACGGTCCTTGGCGGCATAAAGCAGGGTAACGGGTCGCTTGGCGGCAAGCTCGGCTAGGCGATCGACTTCTTCGTTGCCTTCCAACTCTTGCCGATAGCGTTCGGCGAACGCGGCAAACCGTTCCGGATCATGCCCGAACCAGCGTCGCAGCGAGCCTGACGGGGCGACCGTCTTGAGCCACTCGTCGTGGACGAGATCCTGCTTTTTTACACCGCGCGGCCAGAGTCGGTCGACCAGCACCCGGTAGCCATCGCCGCGCTCGACCGGGTCGTAGACCCGTTTCGTGTCCAGGCGGCCCATCGCTTCATCACTTGGGGCCGAACAGCCACCAGAGGATCAGGCCGATGATCGGCAGGAACAGGATGATCACGATCCACAGTGCTTTCATGCCGACCGAGGCCGAGCTTTGAACGACCTTGATGATCGCGTAAATATCCAGGAACAGGATGATCAGGCCTAGCAGGCCGCCGAAGGTGGTTTCCAACATGGTTTTCTCCTTGCGATTGGTGACGTGCGGGTGCTTACAGTGCGCCGGCGCGGCGCTTCTCCAAGTAACGTTGATGGTAGTCCTCGGCGGGCCAGAATGCCGAGGCTGGTGCGATCTCGGTGACGATCGGGCGTGCCAACGAGGCCTGGTGCTCGTCGCGCACCCGTTCGGCTATCTCGCGTTGTTTTTCGCCATGCGTGAAGATCGCCGAGCGATACTGGGTGCCTACATCCGGGCCCTGTCGATTGGGCGTGGTGGGGTCGTGCATCGAGAAGAACGCCCGGGTGAGCGTTTCGAAGTCGATCCGGTCGGGATCGAAGCGCACCTCGACCGCCTCGGCGTGCCCGGTGGTGCCGCTGCAGACCTCGCGGTAGCCCGGGTGATCGACCTGCCCGCCGGAATACCCCGAGATCACGTCGATCACACCGGGTAACTGGCGAAAGCGATCTTCAACGCCCCAGAAGCAGCCCGCGGCAAAGGTAGCGACGTCGGTGTCCTCAATCACGATCGGGCCTCCGGTTTGTTTACCATCCAGTGACAATAGCCCATCCGCCGTCGATTCGAGCCAACCGTGGAGAACGCCTCGTGACCAACGCCGATAACGGCACTGCTCATCCCCTGTCCTTCGCCTCGCTCGCGGACTGCCTCAATTGGATCGAGCCGCGCCTGCTCGATGCCCACCAGCGCCATTTGGGGCACGAGGAAGAAGAGGCCATGCCCTGGTGGCCAGCGGGCTACGCCAGGGACGCCGAGGGTCGTGCCTTCGAAATCGCCGTCGGTGCCGTGCTCACGCAGAACACCAACTGGAAGAATGTCGAGAAGGCGCTGGCGAATCTGCACGCGGCCGAGGCGCTGGGCGCCACTCGCATCCTGAATCTCGACGATGAGACGCTGGCCGAACTGATCCGCCCCTCCGGCTTTTACCGCATCAAGACCCGTCGACTGCGGGCCATGACCACGGCCTGGCATGGGGCGGGTGGACTTCATGGCTTGCAGGAGCACCCGACGCCGGGATTGCGCGACTGGCTGCTCGGCATCCACGGCGTGGGCCATGAAACCGCCGACGATATCCTGCTCTACGCCCTCGAGCGCCCCGTCTGGGTGATCGACACCTACACCCGCCGCCTGTTCCACCGGCTCGGCTTCCCCGAAACCGCCGCGCGTAAATACGACCAGCTGGCCGATGACCTGCTGACCGATACCCATGAGCCCTCCGCCGCACGACTTGCCGGCTGGCACGGCCTGATCGTCGAGCATGCCAAGGCGCATTGCCGGGCCAAACCGGCCTGTGGTGGGTGCCCGTTGCGTGAGCGGTGTGCTCATGGGAAAGGAATGGATCCGGGCGGATGACTGCCTGCGGCTCGGCTCAACCGAGCCGCCTTGGTGCCGTCGTGGGACGCAGGTGGTGCACGCGGTGTTTGGTGCTGTCCTTGAGGCTCCTGGATTCCCGCCTCCGCGGGAATGACGATGTGGGGGCCTCGTTAAGTGAGAGGCGGCAGAGATCAGGCGCCCCTGCAATCAGGATGCCCCGTTATTCCGGCTAAAACCCAGCTTCAACGGCTCCTGCCCTGCCGAGGAATCGGAACCTTCACCAGCAGTCACCACCCTGTCATTCCCGCGAAGCCTGCCCCGCGGAGGCGGTAATTCAGCGAACGAAGCCACCCACCCGTCATTCCGGCGCAAGCGGGAATCGAGTGAACGAAGCCACCAACACTCAAAGACCGGCCCAACGCCAATCGTGAGAACGCGGTAAAACCAACCCCACTACAACCAAAGCATCCGCCCCAATTCATAGGGATGCAGCAACGTCTCGTGCGTCGGCACGACCCGCAGCTGGTAATCGACTTCCCCCGCCAGATCCGCGGGCAACGCAATTCGATGTAGCCCACGCGCCGGCTCGTCCACCGATTCCACCAGCTCGCCCACAGCCACCCGCCGAGACGCCCCCTCACCCAACACCGCCTCACAGCGAAGCGAGTGGGGCGGTAGGCCCGGGCTGGTGATTTCGATTTCGACACTCAAGGACTCCCCTTGGCGCATGAGCGACTCAGGCGTACTGATCACCTCTCCCTCGACCTGCGCCCAGTTGGCGTCAAGTGCCTGCTCGAATTCGGCCCGCTCGCGAGCGGCGCGGTAATCGTCCCGTGCCAGCAGTCGGCCGGCATCGATGGCCCGCCGGTAATGACGCTCGGCGTAATCCCGCACCATCCGTGAGGCGTTGAACCGCGGCAGGATGGTGGCGATGGCGTAGCGCTGCCAGGCGATCCACTCGACCGGCAGGCCCCTGGTATCGCTACTGGCAGGTGCCTCGCGGCGATCGAACAGCGGGATCACCTCGGTTTCCAGCAGCGTCAGCAGGTCGTCGGCCTCGCGATCGTCGCGCTCGGCGGTCTCTGCGGTCGATAAAAGCGACCAACCGTTGGCGACGCCCTTCTGATGATCGTGCCCCTCCGCCCACCAGCCATCGGCCACGGAAAGGTTGAGCACGCCATTGATGCCCGCCTTTTGCCCGGAAGTGCCCGAGGCCTCCATGGGGTATTCCGGCGTATTCAGCCAGACATCGCAGCCGGCCACCAGCCGCCGCGCCAGGCTCATGTCATAGCCCTCGATCAGAAGGACATGCCCGGCGAATCGCGGCTCGCCGCTCAACTCGTGAATGGTCTGCAACAGCGCCTGCCCCGGCTCGTCGGCCGGGTGGGCCTTGCCGGCGAAGACGAATACCAGCGGCCGCGGGCTGGTCTCGATCAATCGAGCGAGCCGTTCACGGTCGTGAAAGAGCAGGGCGGCGCGCTTGTAAGTGGCGAATCGCCGCGCGAAACCCACCAGCAGGAACTCGTCGACCGGCTGATCCAGTACCCGGCAGCGTTGCTTGAGGCGCACGTGGCCTTGGCCGAATCGCTCCGTTTGCCGCTCTAGTCGTGCCTTGAGGTCTTTGATCAGATGCGTCTTGGCAGACAGGTGCATCGACCAGAGGCGACTGGGCTCGGTGTTTCCGACCAACTCACCGATGCCTGCTTCGTGCAGGTGATCACGCCAATCGCGGCGGTTGGCGTCGAACAGACGAGTGAGGTCCCGATTGAGAAAGGTCTCCACATGCACGCCGTTGGTGACGTGTGTCAGCGGGTTTTCCTCGGCCGGCACCTCCGGCCAGAAGGCTTGGCTCATCTGCGCGGCGACCCCGCCATGCACACGGGAGACCCCGTTGTGCTGGCGCGAGCCGCGCAGGGCCAGGGCGGTCATGTTGAAGTGCTTGCCGTCATGCGCCGGGTCGGCACCCAGCGCCAGCAGCCGGGAGGCATCGATGCCCAGAATGGGCAGATGCGGCTGCCAATGCCCCTCGACCCATTCGCGGGCAAAGGTGTCGTGCCCGGCCGGCACCGGCGTGTGGGTGGTGAACAGGGTCGCGGCGGCCACGGCGTTCAGGGCCGGGTCGAACGGCAGGCCGTCCGCGGTGAGTTCTCGCGCCCGTTCGAGAATCGAGAACGCCGCGTGGCCCTCGTTGATATGCCAGGCCGATGGTGTGATGCCCAGGGCCCGCAGGGCCCGCACGCCGCCCACGCCCAGCAGCACTTCCTGCTCTAGCCGCCGGCGTCGGTCACCGCCGTAGAGCTGGTGCGTGATCTCGCGATCCGCGGCGGTGTTTTCGTCCACATCGGTATCGAGTAGATAAACGGGCACCCGCCCGACCCGCGCCTCCCAGACTTGCGCCGTCACCACGCGCCCCGGGAATTCCAGGCTTATGTGGACCGGTTGCTCGTCCCGTTTGGCCGGGTGGATGGGCAGATGCGAGAAATCCAGATCCTCGAAGCGCGCATGCTGGCGCCCCTCGGCATCGATGCATTGCTGAAAATAGCCCTGCCGGTAAAGCAGGCCCACGCCCACCAGCGGTAGACCGAGGTCCGATGCCGCCTTGCAATGATCCCCCGCCAGAATCCCCAGCCCGCCGGAATAGATGGGCAGCGACTCGTGGAAGCCGAACTCCGCGCAGAAATAGGCCACCGTCTCCTGCGGATCGATCACCGGCTCGAGCACGTCCATGCGCGCATCGGAGCAATGCACCTCGAACTCGCGCCAGACCGCCGCCAGTTCCGCCAGAAACGCCGAATCGCCCGCCGCCTGGTCCAGCCGCGCCTGCGGCACCAGTTGCAGAAACCGCACGGGATTGCCCTCCACCTGCGCCCAGGTGTCCGCATCGATGCGGTCAAACAGATCCCGCACCGCCCGCGACCGGCTGTAATACAGATTGCCGGCCAGCTCGTTTAATCGGGAGAGCGCTGGCGGCAGGGAAGGACGGAGTTCCAGATGGTGCATGGTGGGCATGTCAGGGGCTCGAGGGAATGAGCTCACGAGTGTAAGGGTGAATCATGTCGGTGGTGTAACAGGAAGGTTGTCGACTAAGGTGGCAGTGGCAGTGGCAGTGGCAGTGGCAGTGGCAGTGGCAGTGCCGGGCCCCTGGAGGCGTCACCAACCGGTTTGGGCTCGCGCACGCCCAATCGTCATTCCCGCGAACGCGGGAATCCAGCGTCCGCAGCCACAACCGGCCTCGGTTGGCAGCAGCGTAGAAGACGCCTCATGACGTATGCCAGGAGAGTCGGCCCTATCGGCTCCGTCGAACCTGTCATGGATTCCCGCTTCCGCGGGAATGACGTCGGAGTTCCGAGTGGCGGGTGCTGCCACCGGTCAGCTCAACCCTCTCCCGGACTGCTTGATTGCGTGCTGCCCACCCCACGGCCTCGTCGTTCCCGCGAAAGCGGGAACCCAGAAATCGAAGCCACCCGCGCCCACCGGCAACCCCAACACCGACAGAGCCCAACACCCCCCCCCTGGCATCACCACCCACCCCGTCATACACTCGGCCACAACGCCCCAGCACGCCTCCCAACCGCCAAGCAAAAAAAATTTCGCCCAAGGCCTAAAGGTCTGATCAGCCACGCCGATAAGGGAACCGTAACCAAGAGAAAACGCCCCAAGATCGGGGCCCGTCTGTAAAGAGGAGACGACATCATGGTAATGGGCGTAAACACGAACATCATGGCGCTGAACGCGCAAAACCAGCTGAGCTCGAGCCAGAGCGAGATGAAAGGCGCGATGGAGCGTCTCTCCTCCGGCCTGCGCATCAACAGCGCGGCGGACGACGCGGCCGGTCTGGCCATCTCCGAGCGACTGACTTCGCAGATCAACGGCCTGAACCAGGCAACGCGTAATGCCAACGACGGCATCTCCATCGCGCAGACCGCCGAAGGCGCCATGCAGGAATCCACCAACATCCTGCAGCGGATGCGTGAGCTGTCCATCCAGTCCGCCAACGGTTCCAACTCGTCTTCCGACCGCGCTGCCCTGCAAAAGGAAGTGTCGGCCCTTCAGGACGAACTGACCCGTATCGCCGACACCACCGCCTTCGGTACCCAGAAGCTGCTCGACGGCACCTTCGGTTCGCAGGCGCTGCAGGTCGGTGCCGAGGCCAACCAGACCATCGATATCTCGCTGCGCAATGTGTCGGCCAGCTCAATCGGTGGTCAACGCATTGATGGTGAGGGCACTACCGCCGGGACGACCGTCGCTGGCGCCACGAACGACATCACTGCCGGCACCGTCACTATCACCAACTCGTCTTCCTTGCAGGTTGCGAACGTCGATTTGGCTGCCGCTGACGAGGCGAACGACATCGCCTCCGCGATCAATGCCGTTTCCAGCGACACCGGGGTGAACGCAACTGCCTACACCGAGGTGGAAATCGCCTCTGATTACGCAGAAGCAATCGACGCTGGTTCGATCAGCACCGATCAGGGAACGACCGATTTGGTCGGCGTCTCCAGTGCGCAGGAATTGGTGGACACCATCAATGCCGACAGTTCGAACACCGGCCTGAGTGCCTCGATCGACGCGGAGTCAGGCAATGTGCGGGTCGCCTCCAGCGAGGGCCTGGACATCAGTACCTCGTCTTTCTCTTATGCCACCGCAGGCTCCACAGCCACCACGGTTGACTCGGTCGTCAACGGCACAGCGGATACGACCAATCTGACCACCGTAGGCGCTGCCACTACCACCATGGGGACGGTGCAGCTGGATTCGACGGATTCCTTTACCGCCACAGGTGGTCCCACTGCGGAGGTCTTCTCCGGCACGGCCTCTACCCTGAACGCGGTAGATAACGTCGACATCGGCACGGCCGACGGTGCCCAGAGCGCCATCTCCGTCATCGACGGGGCGTTGGCCTCGATCAACTCCTCGCGGGCTGATCTGGGTGCGATCCAGAACCGGCTGGACTCCACGATCTCCAACCTGAACAATATCTCGGAGAACGCCACTGCGGCTCGCTCCCAGATCCAGGATGCGGATTTCGCCCAGGAGACCTCCAACCTGAGCCGCTCGCAGATCCTGCAGCAGGCCGGCACCGCGATGCTCTCGCAGGCCAACGCGGCCCAGCAGAACGTACTGAGCCTGCTCGGCTAATCCGGGCTAACGAGATGACGCCCAGCGGACGGGCGTCATCACTTTGCATATAAGGGGGTGGCATTATGAGCGACATCAGTGCCTCGAATGCCTTTGGCAAGATGCCAAGCCTTTATGCGGCGACCGCTCGCACGGCCCAGGGCCCAGCCCCGGGTGGCGAGCGGTCTGTCGAATCCGGGCGACAGGTCAATGTCGAGGCCGCAAACTCCCAGGGGGGCAAGAATGCCTCGTTGGGCGCGGCCGAGACGGCGTCGTCGGGCCTGGACCGGGAGGCGCTCGAGCAGAAGCTCGATGAGCTTTCCGAGATAGTCCAGGGCCAACAGCGTGACCTGTCGTTCACGGTCGACGATGACACCGGGCGCACCGTCGTCAAGGTGATCAATTCGCAGACCGAGGAAGTGGTTCGGCAGATCCCGATGGAGGAAGTCCTCGAGATTGCCCGACGGATTGAAAGTGGGGAGGGCGGCATGCTCAAGCTGGAGGCTTGAGCAACGCCCCATCGGGTTTTAGCCCATCCAAAGCAAACGGTTAACTTCTTCAGGAGTTTTTGACAATGGCGATTACAAGCACAGGCATCGGCTCCGGCATTGATGTAGGCGGGATCGTCAGTCAGCTGGTTGCCGCGGAGGGTCGACCCGCCCAAAATCGCCTGGACCGGCGGGAAGCCGAGGCCCAGGCCACTATTTCAGCATTGGGTTCGCTCAAGAGCGTGCTCAACGAGTTCAAGGCGTCGCTGGCCGGCCTGACGGACCTGGATGCATTCCAGGCCCGCAAGGCCACCAGCGGCGACCTATCAGTATTCACGGCCACGGCCGACCAGACCGCCAGCGCCGGCAGCTACCAGATCGAGGTCGAGCGCCTCGCCCAGGGGCAGAAGCTGCGCAGCGGCGACTTCGCCGATGCCGATACTGCCGTGGGCACCGGCACGCTGACCATCGGCACGGGTGGCAACAGCTTCGATATCGCCGTCGATGCCGGCAACAACACGCTCGCCGGCATCCGTGATGCCATCAACGCCTCGCCGGACAACACCGGCGTGACCGCCACCACGGTGAACGTGGATGACGGGGTCGGTGGCACGGTGAGCCGCTTGATCCTCACCGCCGACGAGCCGGGGAAGGCCAACGAGATCACGGTGTCGACGGTGGACGATGACGGCAACAACACCGATGCCGCTGGCCTGTCGCAGTTGGCCTCCGGCAATCTCACCCAGTTGCAGGCGGCGGAGGATTCCCTGATCCGTATCGACGGCCAGGCCGTGACCCGCTCGAGCAACACCATCGACGATGCCATCGATGGCGTGACATTGAACCTAAAGAATGCCGAGGTGGGGTCGACAAACACCCTGGACGTGGCGCTCAACACGGGAGCGGTAAAGGCCAAGGTCAATGCGTTCGTCAAGTCGTACAACGAGTTGATCAACACCACCAACCAGCTGCAGGCCTATGACTCGGAGACGGGGCGGGCCGGCCCGTTGCAGGGGGATTCCACCCTGCGCACGGTGATGAACCAGCTGCGTCGCGAGGTCGGTGGTTCGGTGGAAGGTGTCGCGGGCGCGTTCCAGTCGCTGGGGGCCATCGGCGTCGAGACCCAGCGCGACGGCACGCTGGCCGTGGACGATGGCAAGCTCAATGACGCCATCGACGCGGACTTTGCCTCCATCGGCGAGATGTTTGCCTCGGAGAACGGCGTGGCCAACAAGCTGGATGATCTGCTCGACGGCTACGTGGGCTTCAACGGCATCCTGTCCAGTCGCACTGACAGCCTGAACAACCGGATCGACGGCATCAACGACGATCGCGAAAGCCTCAGTCGGCGTCTGCAAAGCCTGGAGTCGCGACTGCTGGACCAGTTCAATGCCATGGACGCCGCGGTGGGCCAACTGCAATCCACTGGGAATTACCTTTCCCAGCAATTGAACAACCTGCCTTTCAATAACCTGGCAGGCGACAAGTAAACCGCCCTGAATCGCATAAGAGGGGAACGACCATGTACGCCAACGCAGCATTTGGTGCCCAGCAATACGCAAACGTCGGGGTCCGCAGTGGTATCGAGGACGCCTCGCCGCACCGCCTGATTCAGATGCTCTTCGAGGGTGGTCTGCAGCGCCTGGCCACTGCCAAGGGCGCTATGCAGCGCGAGGATCGTGCTGCCAAGGGCGAGCAGATCGGCAAGGCCATCGGCATTATCGGTGGTCTGCGCGAGTCGCTCCGGCCGGAGGGCGGTGAGCTCTCCGAGAACCTGGAAAGCCTGTACGCCTACATGCAGCGTCGCTTGCTGGAGGCCAACATCGAGTCGAGCATCGAGAAGCTCGAGGAAGTCTCGGGTCTGTTGCGCGACCTCAAGGAAGCCTGGGACGGCATTGCGCCGGAAAAGGTTACCGATTCGGCTGGTGCTGATGTTCGCCAATCTGCCTGACAAATTACCGGTAAGGGCCCAGAACCTGCTCGCCCTGAGCGAAGGCATGCTCGCCTCCGCGAAGGCCGATGACTGGGAAGCCGTGATCGAGGCCGATGCGATGCGCCGGCCCATGATTGACCAGCTCATTGCCGAGGGTGCGCCCAACGATGCACCGCCCGCTGAATGGATGCGCGAGTTCCTGGAGGAACTGCAGGCCATAAACGATCAGGTGGTCAAGCTGGGCGAAGAACGCAAGGCCGAGATTCGCTCGGACCTGGGCGAGATCCAGACCGGCAGTAAGGCGGTGAAGGCGTACGATCCGGAGCGGTGATGTTCGTCCTTCAGGGTGACTGAGATTGGGGCCGAGAGGCCCCTTTCTTGTGTCTGGCTCGTCTATCCGTGGTGGCCTCGATGTCTGGATTCCCGCTTTCGCGGGAATGACGGGTTCTTTGAATCTGAGGCGTGTGCGACCCATATCGCTGTCCATTGCAGCGGACGGTTTCCTAAAGTCTGAATTCATCTATGCGCCTTCAGAGCCGTCATTCCCGCGTACGCGGGAATCCATGTCCGCCTGCCGATGGCAACGAACGTCGACCTTCGAACCCCTCGTCAGACGATCGAGTCATACAAATCCCGCCACTTGTGGTTGAACCCTTCGATCAGTTCAATCTTCCACGCCCGCCGCCACTTCTTGATCGCCTTCTCCCTGGCAATGGCGCCTTCCATGGTCGGATGCGTTTCGTACCAGACCAGGTTGTACACCCCGTAGCGACGGGTAAAACCTTCGACTAGGTCGTTCCGGTGCTGCCAGACGCGTTGAACGAGGACGCTGGTCACGCCGAGATAGAGCGTGCCGTTGCGCCGGTTGGCGAGGAGGTAGACACAGGGCTGTTTCATTCCGTTGAAACTCCTGGGTTTTGATTTGTTGTCTCCTAAATGAAGCGATCCGCGCTCCATTGGGAAGACTCGTTCTTTGGTTGTTTCTGGTGGCTCCGTTTCCTGGATTCCCGCTTTCGCGGGAATGACGGGTGGTGGGCGGCGGCCAATGGAAATTAACACTCCGAGGCCTCTCAGCTTGATCGAAGCCCCTCGTTTACCTGGATACCTTCAAACCAGAAGCCTGTCATTCCCGCGAAAGCGGGAATCCATGAAGTCATCAGTAAGCCACGAGGTGCTGAAAATGGACCCAGCCCGTTCAGCAGGTTGCGGCACCGGGTTCAAACTCACCTCTGCTTCGCCGCCACCGTCTTGATCGCCGGCATGTCCACGCCCAGCTCGTCGGCCTGCGCCAATGCCCGCTCCATCCGCTGCGGCGCGGAACGGCCCATGCACTGGTGCTGGGGGTCGCCGTCGAAGCCCTTGATCATCCCGTCCATCAGGCGCTGGGGGTCGAATGCCTTCCCCACTTTCGCTTCCTGCAGGGCGATGACGTCCGCCGCGATGTCGCGAGCCAGTTCCTGGTGGTTGTTCCACAGATCTTCGACGTCACCACCGGTCTCGAGCCCGGCGATATTGGTGGTCAGGATGTAGACGTTCTTGATCACCAGTTCCTCGAGCATCTCGTCGGCATCAGCCACCGGGTGGGCGGGGATGTCGAGCGACTGCATGGCCGCGACCAGGGCATCGGCCTTCGGGCCGTGGACGGGCGAGGAGATCAGCGGCTTGACCGGCTTGCCGGGCTTTTTCTCGAACCAGATCGAGGCGACCGTCGGCGTCTCGATGTCGTGCTTGCGCCAATCGTCGGGCAGCAGTTCGTTCTGGATCAGCACGACGCGGTCGAACCACGCGGACGGGATTTGTTCGAGCACCGAATCGAGGTCTTTTTCACCGACGGTCACCAAGAGCCCGTCGAGGAAGGGGCGGGCGGACAGCGCGGTCTGGATGTTGGTGTCACGGCCGATGGGGAAGACCGGGTGGCCGGTCTTTAACAGGCCGTGGGCCAGTACGCCGCCGATCTCGCCGGCGCCGATCAGGCCCCATTCGGTAGCAAACGGTTGCGACATCAATCTCTCCTCATTCTTCATCTTCGTCGGGGATCAGCAGTTGACCCGCCGTGAGTATCTTTTCCAGCAGGATGCGCGCGCTGGCGTTGCTGGCGCGTTCGGCAAGCGCCTCGCCGGGCACATGGACGTGTTGGGTCAAGAAGCGCGCGAGCGGCAGGGACTCGGCATCCAGCTCGTGGCTCTGCCCGTCAATGCACAGGTGGCCCGGGTCATCACCGTTCGGTTCGAGCAGCAGCCAGCGCGAGGCCGGGGTGCGCTGCAGTTCGCTGATCTCGTGCAGGTGGTCGAGGATGCCGACGATCTCTTCGTCGTGGTAGCGCGGGTAAAGGTCGGCGTGGTCGACGGGGCGCTCGGTCAGCGTTTCGGCGATCAGGCGGTCGAGCTGGTTGGCATCGGCCGTCATGGTCTCGAGGACCCACTCGCGCAGCCGCTGGCGCGTGGCTGGATCGAGTTCGCCCGGGTTGTCGCCAACCTTCAGATCCGGGTCGCGGTAGCGCTCTTCGGGCGCCAGTGTGGCCAGTCGGTCGCAGACGCCGCCGACGAGGTCGGCCTGCGTGGGCGCGCGGAAACCGATCGACCAGGTCATGCAGTCGTCGACCGCGACGCCGTGATGCGGGATGCCGGGCGGCAGGTAGAGCATGTCGCCCGGCTCGAGCACCCATTCCTCCGTCGGGGCGAAGTCGGTCAGGATGCGCACGTCGAGCCCCTCGCGGTAGGCGGTGTGCACGGGTGGGTTCTCGATCTGCCAGCGGCGTTGGCCATGGGCCTGCAGCAGGAAGACGTCGTAGTCGTCGATATGCGCGCCCACCGAGCCGCCCGGCGGGGCGTAGGAGATCATCAGGTCGTCGATGCGCCAGTCCGGCACGAAGCGGAACTGCTCGACGACTTCCATCAGTTCGGGCACCAGTTTCTCGCAGTCGGTGACCAGCAGGGAATAACCGTCGTCCGGCAGGTTGCGGAAGTCCTCCTCGGTGAACGGCCCCATCTTGAGTTGCCAGTCACGCTCGTCGCCGTGCTCCAGGATCAGGCGCGATGGCGCATCCGCCTCGCAGGCCAGCCCGGCCAGTTCCTCCGGGGCGATCGGACTCTCGAAGCCCGGGAATGCCCCGCGGATCAGCACCGGTTTTTTCTGCCAGTAATCGCGCAGGAAGGTCTCGACGGAGAGTTCCCCGAGCACGTGGTCGATGGAGGCGTTCGTTGAACCGGTCATGGCCATATCCCTGCATTTGGGTGGGTATGACCAAGTCTAACGGATATGGTGGGATGGGGGAGACTGCAGGGTGGGAGCTCCCTTTTGCTTGGGGTGCTCGGCATGGTGGGCTTGCCACCGTCGCCGTGTGCTAATTGACCGTGACGCCGCGTAATCGGTCGGCACTCGGGTGAATAGAACCGCCCATTCGTCATTCCCGTGGCTTGGGTATGGGCAAAGAGTCGTCATTCCCGCGCAAGCGGGAATCCAGTGATCGGAGCCATGCGGATGGTGGATGGCTGCCAGCCGAAAAGGGCCAAAGGCGTTGGGCCGGTGAGTCGTGCCGACAGCTTGGTTATGGATTCCCGCTTCCGCGGGAATGACGATTCTGGTGGGGGCTTGGAGGATGTCGGCGCCGGAAATGTGATGGCATCGTTGGAGCCGTCCGGTAGCGTTGCGTGGTGACAGCAGCCGGTCACGATCGCCGCAAGAAAAACGGCGCGCCCGGAGGCGCGCCGTTGATGGTTCCGCACGGACCTCGCATCAAGGCGGGGCGTTACTTCTCCAAGCGGTTCAGACCGATCGCTCGCATGATGTATTTCTCGTAGATCGGCTCCGAGGTGCCTTTCTTCATCTTGCGAATGAAGTACTTCTCGAAGGCGATCTTGGCCAGGTGCACCCAGCGGCCGGCCGCGAACCAGTTGACGTTGCGCGGCGGGATCTGGGGCATGGCGATGAAGGCCGCGCCCCGGTCGCCGAAGTCGGCCAGGCAGATGGCCTGCCACGAGCCCTTGGAGTTCGGCTCGCCCTCACCGGTGATCTCCGCCTGGATGTTGTGCACGATGGCGGTGACCATCGATTCGATCATGTAGCCGGTCTTGGGTGCACCGGTGGGCACGGGGGTCTTCTCGATCGGCGGGATGGCGATGGCCACGCCGGCGGCAAAGATGTTCTTGTACTTGGGGTTGCGCTGGTAGTCGTCGACCTGGACGAAGCCGCGCGGGTTGCACAGGCCGTCGACATTCGCCACGCAATCCACGCCGCGGAAGGCGGGCAGCATCATCGAGTGATTGAACGGCAGGGCGTGGGTCTGCTTGACCTCGCCATCGTCGTTGAGCTCCTCGATATGCATGGTGCCGTCCTCGACCCGCGTGGTGCGGGCGTTGGTGATCCACTTGATGTCGTGGGAGCGCATTTCCGATTCGAGCATGCCCTTGGAATCGCCGACGCCACCCAGGCCCAAATGGCCGATGTACGGTTCGGCGGTGACGTAGGTGATCGGCACCTTGTGGCGCAGCTTCTTCTTGCGCAACGCCGAGTCGAGGATGAAGGTGTATTCGTAGGCCGGCCCGTAGCAACTTGCGCCCGGCATGGCGCCGACGATCACCGGCCCCGGGTTTTCGACCAGTCGCTTGAAGTCATCGTAGGCCTGCTCGGCGTGATCGATCGTGCAGACCGACTCGGTGTAGCCGCCGTGAGGCCCGGCACCCTCGACCTCGTCGAACATCAGCTTGGCGCCGGTCGTGATGATCAGGTAGTCGTAATCGACCGACTCGCCGTCGGCCAGTTCGAGGCGGTTGGCCTCGGCATCGATGCGCTCGACCGATTGGGCGATAAAGCCGATGTGCTTTCGTTCGACGTAGGGGGCGATCGGGAAGGTGATGTCGTCACGGTTGCGCCAGCCGACGGCCACCCAAGGGTTCGACGGCACGAACTGGAAGTAAGGCTCGGCGTTGATGACCGTGATGCGATGCTCGTCGCCGAGTGCTTCGCGGGCCTCGTAGGCGGCGGGCAGGCCACCGATGCCGGCGCCCAGAATGACGATATGTGCCATGACGTGCTCTCCCTGTTTATGACGATCGGATCGATCCGCAAACGCATCGATGCCGAGTACATCGATTGTTCATCGGCGGGCCGGGAAAAACAAGGGTTGGTCTACAAGAAACACAGTTTTGATGATCGGGTGGACTTTAAGCCTATGAATAATAGATAGTTTCCGCCGATGTCAGTATATTAGAAAACAATAAACCGGCGGCAGGACTTGTTTCGGATTTCCCTAGCCGCGCCAATCGGCCAGTTGTTCACGGGGGAAGCCGACGATCGATGACGGCGCCGGCGAGAGGTCGACCCACAGACCGCGGTGCTCGGGCCAGCGCTGGTCGAACCAATGCCGGCCATTGCCCATCTCGATGAAGATCCAGCCGCCGGGGGCAAGGTGCCCGGCGGCCTGATCGAGCAGCCGCTCGACCAACGCGAGGCCCTGGTCGGGGGCGAACAGCGCCGCGGCCGGTTCATGGTGGTATTCGTCGGGCAGGGCCTCGGCCTCGTCGGGGTCGACGTAGGGCGGGTTGCTGACAATCAGGTCGAAGACCAGCGGCTTGTCGTCGGCATCCAGGAGCTGATCGAACCCGTCGGATTGCATCAGTTCCACGCGCTCGGCGAGCTGATAGTCGGCGACGTTGTGCGAAGCCACCGCCAGGGCGCCGAAGTCGATGTCACTCCCGATGACCTCCGCCTCGGGGAAATGCTCGGCCAGGGCGATGGCGATGCAGCCCGAGCCGGTGCCGATGTCCAGAATGTGTGTCGGTGCCGGACCGCGGTCGAGCAATGCCTTGAAATCATCGCGGATCAGGTCGCCGAAGGGCGAACGCGGGATCAGCACGCGCTCGTCGACGTAATAGGGCTGGCCCAGGAACCATGCCCGGTTGAGCAGGTACGCGGTGGGTACGTGGTCCAGGCAGCGCCGCCGGATCAATTCGACCAGGGATCGCCGCTCGTCGGCGGTGACGCGAGCCCGCCACCAGTCTTGCCCTAGATTCGGCGGCAGCCGCAGACCCTCGAGCACCAGCCACGCCGCTTCGTCCAAATAGCTGTGGGTGCCGTGGCCGAGGAACACACCGTGCTCGTCCATGCGGCTGGCGGCCCAGCGGATGAAATCGAGGATGCTCTCGAGGTGGTCGTGGTTGCCGAGCGTTTCGGGGGTGGTGTGGGACGGGTCGTGGGTGTGGCGCATGCGGTGGCTCATCGGGAAGGCGTGTGGGAAGTGCGTATGGGCAATCACTGCTCTGGCACAATAGTAACCGAGAGAACCTCTGACGGACCGATGCCGGGAGACTCCCTGGCTATCACCCAGACAATCACACCCAGACAATCACATCTAGGCCACCACGAGGCGATATGACAAGCCCAAGCAATGCCGTGACATGGCAATCGCGCCTGTGGGCGCGCACCCAGTACATCCTGCCGCACCACCTGATTTCCGGGCTGGTGTTCCGGGTAACGCGTTGGCGGGCGCCCTGGACGGAGTGGCTGATCCGGCGCTTCGTCAAGACCTTCGGGGTGAATCTCGGCGAGGCGGCCCAGACCGATCCGGCCGACTACCCGACCTTCAATGCCTTTTTCACCCGGCCGCTGGCCGAGGGCGCGCGACCGATCGAAGGGCCGGAGACGACGTGGGTCAGCCCGGTCGATGGCGGGATCAGCCAGATCGGTCACATCCAGTCGGGCAATATCTTCCAGGCCAAGGGGCGCGCCTACACGGCCACCGACTTGCTGGGGGGCGACAAGTCGCTGGCCGAGCCCTTCAAGGACGGCTCGTTTGCCACGCTCTACCTCTCGCCGTCGGACTATCACCGTATCCACATGCCGGTGACCGGCACCTTGCGCGAGATGATCCACGTGCCGGGGCGGTTGTTCTCGGTATCGACCGGGACGGTGGCCGAAGTGCCGCGCCTGTTCGCCCGCAACGAGCGCCTGGTCTGCCTGTTCGACACCGCCGACGGCCCCATGGCGATGGTGCTGGTCGGGGCAATCAACGTCTCGGCCATCGAGACCGTCTGGGCCGGCCTGGTCACGCCCTCACCACAGCGCCAGATCGGGCGCTGGAGCTATGGCGGTGAAACGGGGCTGTCGATTCGCCTCGAGCGCGGCGCCGAAATGGGACGCTTCAACATGGGGTCGACGGTGATCCTGCTGGCCGCCAAGGGTGTCGAGTTCGATACCGCCTGGCAGGCGGAGATGCCGATCAAGCTGGGGCAGCGGTTGCAGGCATCTGATTCCGGCGACAAGGGCGAGGTGAAGACCGAAGGCTAGGTGCGTCGGTCATTTCTTGCCGAGGAGCGTCAGGGCTACATTGGTTTGGCGGCTGCTCCACGTGTCGTGCCGTGGTTCCCTGGATTCCCGCTTTCGCGGGAATGACGAGGCTTTCTTTAGGTCCTGGTTCTGCTGCTCCTTGCCTAGCGATCAATGTCGCGGGCACAAAACCCGTCATGCCCGCGAAAGCGGGAATCTCGTAATCGAAACCGCGAAAGTCAGGGCGAGCGAAGCCCCGCTGGCAGCCTCTAAACCCGCCTTGCCGAAAACGGCAGCACGGCGTCGATATCCTCGGCACCCGTCAACCACATCAGCAATCGATCCACGCCCAGGGCCACGCCGCTGCAATCGGGCAGGCCGTGGGCCAGCGCGGTGAGGAAGCGTTGCTGGCTGGGTGATGATTGCTGTGCGCCGTTCGCCCCCAGGCGGCGGGCCTGCTCGTCGGGATCGACCAGTTCGTGGTAGCCATTGGCCAGCTCCAGCCCACCGCCGAAGACCTCGAAGCGCGCCGCCGTGTGGATTGCTCGATCCTCGAACCGAGTGGTCTCAAGGCGGGCCATCGCGGCCTGGCTGGCCGGGTAGCCTGTCACCACCGTGACGGCCGCCGGGTCGAGCCGGGGTTCGATCACCAGGCTCATCAGCAGGTCGAGCCAGTCGTCGCGGGTCATGTCGGCCGCATCGGCAACATCGATGCCGTGCTGCCCGGCTGCCTGGGCCAGGGTGTCGGTGTCGGCGTGGTAGGGGTCGAGGGCGCAGTGCCGGCGAAAGAGCACGCCGTACTCGTGACGCTCGACCGGCGCCGGCGACAGCCCAACTGCCTCTCGGGCCGCCTGGATCAGGGTGATGGTGGTGTCGATGGCCGTCTCGAGCATCGCGCCGTTGTCGTACCACTCGAGCATGGTGAACTCGGGGTTGTGCCGCCGGCCGGCCTCAAAGGCGCGGAAGACCGGGCCGAGGTAGTAGGCGCCGGGCAGGTCGGGGTAGGCGCAGAGCAGCCGCTTCATGGACAGCTCGGGCGAGCTGTGCAGGCTGCCGGCGGGGGTGCCGTCGGGGAGGGTCGCCCGGAACAGGGCGATGTTGGGCTCGAAATCGGGGCTGTCGGTCAGGACGGGAGCGTCGATCTCCAGCCAGTCACGCGCATCCAGCGTCTCGCGCAGCAGGCGCTTGAGCCGGGCGCGCTGGCGGAGCGTGTGGAGACTGGCGCCGGGGCGCCAGCATTCGTGCTCCGGGTTGGTCACGTCGCCCTGTATCAGGTCTTGACGCGCGAGAGGTATTCGCCGGTGCGGGTGTCGCAGCGCAGCATTTCGCCTTCCTCGATGAACAGCGGCACCTTGACCACGGCGCCGGTCTCGAGTGTCGCCGGCTTGGTGCCACCGGTGGCAGTGTCGCCACGCAGGCCCGGATCGGTCTCGACCACCTTGAGCTCGACGTGGTTGGGCGGCAGGACCTGGATCGGCACGCCGTTGAACAGGGTGACCTGGCACATGTCCTGTTCCTTGAGCCACTGGGACGAGTCACCCACGGCCTCGTTGGTCGCCATGATTTGCTCGAAGGACTCGGGGTCCATAAAGTGCCACTCCTCGCCGTCGGAGAAGAGATACTGCATTTCCTGCTCGTGGATGTCGGCCGCCTCGAGGGAATCGCCCGACTTGAAGGTGCGCTCGATGGTCTTGCCGGTCTTGAGGTTCTTGATCTTGACCCGGCTGAACGCCTGACCCTTGCCGGGTTTGACGAACTCGTTCTCGACGATGTTGGCCGGATCGCCATCGAGCATGACCTTGAGACCGGCGCGGAATTCGTTGGTGCTGTAAGTAGCCATGGGAACCTGTAAGTCAATCGAAGACGTTGGAAATGGCCGCGATCATACCCGATAATCCGTCATCGTCCCAGCCTGCCGCGCGGCCTCGTCGAGACGCCGATTTCGTCGAGCTGACCACGCCGATGGTCGAGTCGCAGATCGATGCGACCGACCCGGACGACCCCATCGCGCGCCAGTTTCGGCTCGATCCGCGCGAGGCGCTCGAGGTGCCCGGGTTCAATGCTGACCCGGTCGGGGATCTTGCCGCCAATGCCGTGCCGGGCGTGTTGCACAAGTATCGCGGCCGGGCCCTGCTGGTGTTGACCGGCGCCTGCGCGGTGCATTGCCGCTACTGTTTTCGGCGTCACTTCCCCTATGGCGATCAGCGCCTCGACGAGGCCGCGCTCGAGCAGGCGCTGGCTTACCTGGCCGCCGACCCGGAGATGACTGAGGTGATCCTGTCCGGCGGCGATCCGCTGGTGCTCAGCTCCCGGCGTCTGGTGAGCGTGATCGAACGTCTCGCTGCCTTGCCGCACCTGCGTCGCTTGCGTATCCACAGCCGCATTCCCACGGTCTCGCCCGAGCGAATCGACGACTCACTCTGCCGCATGTTGGCCGATTTCCCCGGCCAGGTGGTGTTGGTGGCCCATGTCAATCACCCGCGGGAACTCGGCGCGGAGAGTGCCGCGGCATTCAGGCGGTTGCGCGACGCCGGGGTCACCTTGCTCAACCAGGCCGTGCTGCTGGAAGGGGTGAACAACGACACGGAGGTGCTCGTCGAACTGTCCGAGGCGCTGTTCGCGCAAGGGGTGTTGCCGTACTACCTGCACCTACTCGACCCGGTGGCCGGCGCCGCCCACTTTGCGGTGGACGCGGAGACCGGTCGAGAACGGATCGAGGCGCTACGGGCATGTCTGCCCGGCTATCTCGTGCCGCGCTTCGTGGTCGAGCAGGCGGGCGAACCCAGCAAGACACCGATCGGCTGATCGATGGCGGTCGCGCCATTTGGCGCGCCAGACGTGGATTCGAGCGGTGGCATTGGATACAGTATGATCGGCGTTCGTTCCCGTATTGGCGGGACGCATGGAGGCAACGTCCCCGCGCGGGTATGAGTTAAAGGAGTTCGTCGATGGCCGGTTCGTCTCATCCACCCCAGTCACCTGCCGTGGATGATCTCGAGGCCCTGCTCGAGCGGGTTCTGATCGCCAACCCGACCGAGGCCGCCAGCCTGCTGGCCAGCTTTCTTGGCCGCACGGATCTCGAGGAGATCAGTGACGAGGATCTCAGCGGGTTGATCGCAGGGCTTGAGCCGCAGGTCGAGCGAACGGCCAAGGCACTGCGCCGCAGCCTGAGACAAAGCCCGCTGCCCATGTCGCCGCAAGCGCGTGGACAACTGACGTCGCTGTTTACCTTGTACCGGGCGGCGCAATCGCTGGCCAATCTGCGATTGGGTCTCGCCCAGAGTGGCGATGTCGACCAAGCGCAGGCGACAGCCCATCGGCAGCGTGTCGAATGGGCCGCGCGCCTGATCGTCGATTGCTACCAGCTCTACGTGGGGGTGCCGCAGCCGCTATACGCGGATCTGCACCAGTTCGCCCGGGTGGCCTGTTGCGACCTCGAGGCATCCCAGCCGGAAGCGTGGAATGCCGTGCGTGATATCTACGTGGCGGTCCTGTTGCTGGCGATGGTCAACCCCTATGCGCTGACCGTCGAGGAAATGGCAGCGCTCTACCCCTGCCTGCGTAAAGTGGCCGGGGCGGTGGAGGTCACCGCCGATCGACCCACTGGGTCGGCTCGCTACGTCGACATGACTGGTCGACTTGCGCCGCACATCGCCATCAGCGGAGGCGGAGCGAATCCGGACGGTGCCGTGTACCTCGGGGTCGACGTCCTGTATCGCCGCGAGACCATCGAGGGACTCGATGCCGAGTGCCGGTTGGCCCTGAGAGGATTTTTACGCCGGTTGCAGTTTTTCCTGAGTTCGCGCGAGGCGCGTCGCCACGACCATGTCGAGCAACACCTCGGCGAGCGAGCGTTGATCACCATCGGTTTTCACAGCGTGCATAACCGGCTGCTCGAGGACACGCTCTACAGCCTGCATACCTCGCAGCACCTGACCTTCTCGGGGCTGGACTGGGAAGGATTGGAACGGCCGGTTCGTGGCCAGGTCAAGAACCGGCCGAGCATCCATGATTTCAAGCTCGAAATCGACTCGGGTGGCCGGAATGATGTCGACTGGGAAGCCAGGCCGGATGCCAATGCCCGCCCGGCGACGCCGCGCCTCAACCGGCCGTCCACCTGGGACGTGGTCAACCTCTCCGAGCGAGGGCTGCGACTTCACTGGCGGCTGGCCGACAACAGCCGGGCGGCGGTCGACGAGCTGATCCTGATCGAGCGCGCCCCGGACCAGGAGGTCGGTGGTCTGGCCGCCGTCATCGGGATCGGTGTCATCCGCTGGGTGCGGCACCTCGATCACGACAACTGCACGATCGACATGGGTGTCGAACGCCTGCCGGGCGACTGGATGGCGTATTTCGCCCATTCGGCGGAGGAAACGCTGCACACTGCCGGAACCTGGCCGGTGCTTGCGCGCATCGAGGGGAACCGGATCGAGCAACTCATCCTGCCGCCGGATCTTGCCGATCGCGGCCGCCGCGTGACCGTGATCCGCGAGCAAGGCGAGGACAGCCATATCAACCTGGAGCGTATCGTGATGGTGGGTTCCCATCTGGTCGTGATGGAGACAAGCCCTGATAAGGGAGGCAATTCGTGACGCCCGTCGAGACCGTCGAAAACACCCCATTTTCCATCCTGCACATCATCGGCTCGGTCAACGACTCGATCGCACTGCGCGGCGAGTTGCGTAATGCCGGTCTGCAGGCATCCGTGCACAATGCCGCCGACTTTGATGCCGCGCGCCACGAAATCACCCGTATCCCGGTCGACATCGTTTATATCGAGTACGGCGCGAATGCCGCCGAGATGCTGACCGCGCTCCGCGAACTGGCCGCCCGTGAGCCGGCACTGGCCGGTGTGCCGATGGTGGTGTACGACGACATCGGCGGGGTCGAGGAGGTCGAGGCATTTCTCGAGGCCGGCGCGTTCTCGGTGATCCCCCACGAATCGCTGGTCGAGCCGCAGCTGATGCGCGCCGTGTCCTTCGCGTTGCTCTACCAGGACCGCGAGCGCAAGGCCGTCCAGCTGACCAAGTCGGAAATGCGTTGCCAGAAGCTGATTGACGGTTCGTCCGAGGCGGTTGCCTACCTGCAGGATGGCCTGCACATCTACGCCAACCAGGCCTACCTCGACCTGCTGGGCTTTGCCAGTATCGACGAGTTGCGCGAGGAGCCGATTCTCGACCTGGCCGCTGGCGACTCGGCCCAACGCCTGAAGGCCTTTCTCAAGACCGAGGATGCCGAGGAGACCTTCACCCTGCGGACCAACGGCGGTCACGAGATCGAGGTTCGGATTCACAGTACCGCGGCGTCCTTCGATGGCGAGCCCTGCCTGCAGGTGTTCGCCACGCAGGTGAAGGAAGACGTGGCCGACATCTCCGAGCAACTCGAGTACTTCGCCCGCCGGGACCTGCTCACCGGCCTGTATAACCGCAACTACCTGTTCGAGCAGATCGAGGCCCGCCGCATCGAGATCGTCAACGGTGAACAGCAGGAGACCGGGGCGTTGCTGCTGCTCGAGATCCTCAATCACGACGAGATCAAGCGCCATATCGGCACCACCGGCATGGACAACCTGCTGACCGAATTCGGCAAGAAGGTCGAAGAGCGGGTTGGTGGGCAGGGCCTGGTGGCGCGCCATGGCGCGTTTTCTTTCCTGATGCTGCTGGGAAGGCTCGACCGCCATCGCACTGCCGAACTGGCCGATGTGCTCAATGAACTCGCTCGCGAGTATGTCTACACCCAGGGCACTACCTCGGTGACGGTCACGACCTCGGCCGGCTACCTGGTGCTCGACGAGAATTCCCCGCCGAATGCTGCCGAACTGGTCGACCGAGTGGAGCGGGCTTCTAGCCGGGCGTCGCAGGCAGGCAAGTACCTGGCGCGCCTGTACGAGCTCGACCTCAAGACCGCCTCCGAGCGCGAGCAGGACGAGGCCTGGGCGCGCAAGATCAAGACGGCCCTGCGCGAAAGCCGCTTTTCGTTGGTGTTCCAGCCGATTGTCTCGCTGACCGGTGACCGCGAGATCAGCCGTTACGAGGTGTTCGTACGGATGCTCGACGAGGACGGCAGCCTAATCTCGCCGGCCGAGTTTCTCTCGCAAGCCGAACGCGGTGACTTGATTCAGTCAATCGACCGCTGGGTGGTGCTCTCGGCGGTCAAGCAGATTCACAACGGCGTGAAGAACGGCGAAAAGCCCAAGCTCTACATCCGTATCAGCGATGCCTCGCTTCACGATGCCGAATTCACCAAGTGGCTCAGCCAGCGCCTGCAGATGACTCGCCTGCCGGACACCTTGCTTGCCATTCAGGTCTCGGTTGACAACGCCGGCCATGCCCTACGGCACCTGGCCGACATGCAGGAGGCCCTGCGCCCGTTGGGTGGCGAACTGATCCTGGATGGTTTCGGTTCCGGCGACGACAGCTTCCGCATCCTCGACCACCTTCCCGTCTCGACCATCAAGATCGCCCGGCCGCTGCTGGAGAACTTCGCCCAGGAGAGCGCCAACCAGGATCGGGTTGGCGAGGTGGTGGGGCGCGCCAAAGAGGACGACATCGCGGTCATCGTGCCCAACGTCGAGAACGCGGCCAGCCTGCAGGTCCTCTGGCCGATGGGCGTGGATTTCGTGCAGGGCGACTTTATCCAGGCCCCGCAGGAAAGCCTCGAGTTCGATTTTGCGCAGTTCTGATTCGCGGTCGCGCACGGCATGACGGTAAGATGAGCCCGCCCCGGACGCTGTCCGGGTAGTCCTACATTGCCGTGAAAACCGCCGAGACCCGACCCCGTGACCGACGCCGACCAGCCGCTTGCCCCGCCCCTGCCGACCACGTTGCCCACCGACCGGATCCTGGTGCAGGGGCTCGAGTTCGAGACCATCATCGGCATCCTGCCCATCGAGCGGGAAACCCCGCAGCCACTGCGGGTCGACCTGGTGCTCGAGGTCGAGTCCTTCCGGCAGGCCGTGATCAGCGAGCACATCGACCAGACGGTTGATTATGCGGCCGTCTCGCGGCGGGTGATTGAGATCGTCCGCGAGGGCCGTTTCCAACTGGTCGAGACACTGGCCGAACGCTGCTGCCAGGCCTTGTTGGCCGAATTCCCCGTCCATCGCGTGACGATGCGTGCGATCAAGCCGCATGCGCTGGCCGAGGCGGCCGGCGTGGGTGTCGAAATCACCCGTGAAATCGCATCGGAGGCGGTGGCCGGGGAGGGTGCATGAGCGCCAGCTCACGCCAGGACGGATTCGAGCTGCCGGCACCCAGCTCGGCGGATCAGACCAAGAGCCTTGAACTGATCGAGCAGCTCGTCGAACAGATGCGCGACGCCCCCATTTCGTTCGCCGATTACATGGCCACCGTCCTGTATCACCCCACGTTGGGCTATTACGGCAGCGGCCAGGTCGCCTTCGGTGCCGGCGGCGATTTCATCACCGCCCCGGAGCGCTCCCGATTCTTCACCGCCGGGCTGGCCTACGAGTGGCACCAGGCACGGGCAGCCGACGTGGGCGGTGAGATCCTCGAGATCGGGGCCGGCTCCGGTCGGTTGGCGATCGATCTTCTTGAGTTGCTGGCCGCGGACGAGGCGCTGCCCGAGCGCTACACCATCCTCGAGATCTCGCCGGCGCTGGCCGCCCGCCAGCAACAGAACCTGCGCGCGTCGCTGCCGGCCGAGGTGGTCGAGCGCGTGCGCTGGATCGACGCCTGGTCGGCACTCGATTGGTCGGGCGGCATCGCGATCGCCAACGAGGTGCTCGATGCCATGCCGGTGGAGCGATTCCGCTGGTGGCCGGGCAAGCCGGATACCGCCGAACGCCTGATGGTGGGTTTCGACGGTGATCGTTTCGTCTGGAAGGAGCAATCGGCCGATGCGCCGTTACAGGCGGCAGTCGAGGCGATCGCCGCGCGGATCGACCGTCCGATCGTCACCCCGCGCGAAACGGTGTTGGCGGAATACAGCCCCGATCTCGCCGACTGGTTGGGCGAGATGAGCGCAGCGCTCGGCGCCGCCGGGGAAACCTGGATCTACCTGTTCGACTACGGCAGCCACACCGCCGATATCTACCGCGGTGATCGCGGCGAGGGCACCCTCAAGTGCCACTACCGCCACCTGGCCCACGAAGACCCGTTCGTCTATCCGGGGCTGCAGGACATTACCGCCTGGGTGGACTTCCAGGCGGTCGAGCAGGCCGCGCGCGAGGCCGGTTTCGCGATCGATGGCGAGCGCAGCCAGGCCCAGTGGCTGCTGGGCACCGACGTCCCACGGCTGGTCGAGCGTGAACTGCAGGCACGCGATTCGCTGACCGATCAGGCCCGCCTGGCACAGGAATTCCGTGAGTTGGTCATGCCCACCGAGATGGGCGAGCGTTTTCGCGTCCTTCGGCTTCGTCTGGGCGGCTGATCATCACAGGGCGGCGTTCGGCGTCTCTTGCCGACAGATGGCGCCCGACTCGCCGTTTTCCAGCCAGTCGAGGACGGCCGGCATCACGGCGCAGGGCGGCTGGCGATCCTCGGACCGTTCGCCGGGGAAGCGCGTGTGGCGCAGGCGACTGTTCACCGCGCCGGGATCGAAGCCGGTAATCCACACCTGAGGTGTTTCGGCCGCCCATTGCCGAATCATCCGTTCCACGCCGGCGTGTGCGATGTCGTGGGCGTTGCCGAAGGCCTCGGTGCCGCGATCGGTGAAGAACAGCACCCGCGGGCGCTCCGATTGCTCCAGCAGTGGCCAGGCACTGCGGCTCAGGGCGAATGGCGCGGTCAGGTTCACGTGCAGGCTTTCCTGGAACTTCATCAGGTCGGCCTGGGCGAGCGGCGCGAGCTCACCGGCCGTGCCCATGGCATGCACCAGCAGGTCCAGGCGGCCGAAGGCCTGCTCGATGCCCTCGACGAGCGTCGTGTAGTCCTCCGGGGCGGCACCCGAGAAATCCACCGGTTGGATCAGGGGTGGCTCGCCGCGGGACGCGGCGGGCAGCTCGGGAAGGACCCGTTGGTTGATGTCGTCGGCCAGCCGGTCGAGCTGGTCGAGCTTGCGTCCCAGCAGGATCAGGGTCGCGCCGCGCGCGGCCAGCGTCTGGGCGATGGCGGTGCCCAGCGCGCCCGTCGCGCCATTGATCAGCACGACCTGGCCGGCGAACGAGGTGTCAGTCGACGAATCGGCGGCCGTTTTGGAGGAAGGGGAGTCGGTCATCGGGATGTCTCGGGAGTGTGAGCCCGTGATGGTTGGGCTGTAGGATCGGGGCCGGGTTCGTTTGGGTTACCAGGAGGCACGCCAGGCAAGCCACCAGCAGCGCACGGGGCTGATCTCATGACGTGCGCCGGTAAGCTCGGCGGGCGTCTCCTGCATCAGGCGCAGATGCTCGCGGTCGATGGCACGCAGGATGCGAAACAGGCGGGGCGGCCGACCGTTTGCCTGCCAGTCATCCAGGCCGTCGCGAATCCTGGCGAGTTCCTCGCGAAACAGCGCCTCGCGCGCCGCTGGCGCGGGTTCGCGGTAAAGATCGGCCTCGTCCAGCCCGAAACGATTCAGGGTGTCTTGCGGCAGGTAGACGCGTCCGTCGCGTGCGTGACGCCCCAGCAGCCGGGCCCGGTCGAGCCGGCCGTGCCAGCGCCCCAGTCGGGCGGCGGCCTCGATCTGCTCGACGGGCAGCTCCAGCAGCCGGCCGTACAGGGCGAACAGACTGGCGTAACGCGCGTCGAGAAAGGCCTCGAGGTCCGCTTCGGTGGCAAAGCCTTCGTATTCGAGTTCGATGCGTGCCGCGCCCAGCCGCTCTTCCAGTCGGGCGATCAGCGGTGAGTCCTCGCGCCGCGCTTGCTCGCCCAGCCCGATCTCGTCCAGCCCCGCGGCCAGAGACTGAATTACCGGGTGCTCGGCTCGGCCCTTGGTCATGCCGAGTAGTGCCTCGCGCCACCAGTCGAGCTTGGCCATGGCCACCTGCGGCTCGCTGACGGTCTCCGGAATCTCGGCCAGCGACACATCCAGCGCGCGCAGGGCCGTGACCGCCCGCTGTCGGGCGGGGGACAACTTGAGGCTGGCCAACCGGAAGGCACTGCCCACCGGGCGGGCGAGACGCTCGCATTCGGCGGCCGCCAGATGGGGGTCGACCGCCGGGCTGGGGGATTCTGCATTCATGGGCACGGATTCTACCAGTTCCGTCGGGGCCCAGCCGGGGATCGGATCGCCGTCGGCCCTCAAGAAATCGCCCGCCCGACCGATATACAAGCGAGCGTGAATCCTTTCCCGCCATCCACTTCAAGCAAGGTGCTATCCACCATGAGTCAGCCCAGCATCCTGCGTCGCCTGAAATGGTCCTTTGTCGGCATGGGCGTCGTCATGGGGGCGATCTTCCCGGTGTTCGCTTCATTCTTCGTTGAGTTTCGCGATGGCATGCTGGGCTGGTTCGTGGTCGGTTGCCTCGGCGCCGGGTTGACCGTGGGGTTCGTCAACTACGGGCTCGCGCACCTGATCCTGCTGCGGCGAATGGGGGCACTCGCGCGCCTGGCTGGTGCCGTCCGCGACGGCAATCTCACCGAGAAGTGCCAGATCGTCAGCCATGACTCGCTCGGTGAGATCGTGACCAGCGTCAACGGCATGATCGATCAGTTGCATGTGCAGATGGGGGATCTGAATCGCAGCAGTGATTCGCTGTCCTCGGCCGCCGGTAGTCTCGATGAAAGCGTGTCGAGCGTGATGTCGGCGCAGGGTCGGGTCCAGGCGCAGCGCGAGCGCACCCTGGGCGAGGCCCACGAGGTGGCCAACGGCGGCGCGCGGTTGGTCGAGGCGATTCATGAGGCCGGGCAGCAGGCCGGTGAGCTGCAGTCGCGCGCCGAGCAGACCCGTGGCCAGGTCGGCGAGAGCGTGGCCTCGATCAGCCGCTCGCAGGAGCGCGTCGAGGAAACCGCCGCGTTGATCACCTCGTTGGTGGCCGCCCGTGACCGGATCAGCGGGATGACCGCGACCATCAACGCGGTCGCCCAGCAGACCAACCTGCTCGCCCTGAATGCCGCGATCGAGTCGGCCCGTGCCGGCGAGCACGGGCGCGGGTTTGCCGTGGTCGCCGACGAGGTGCGCAAGCTCGCCGGTCGCAGTGGCGAGGCCGCCCAGGAGATCGGTCTGGTGATGGAAACACTGGGGCGCGACGTCACCGCCGCCGACGAGAAGATGCAGGAGGCCAGCCGCTACTCCTCGGATGCCGAGCGGTCGTTGCAGACCGCCTCGGGCGGGCTGTCCGAGATGCTCAAATCGGTGGCCGACACGGTCAATCTCACCGAGGAGGCGGCCAGCCACGGCCAACGCCACCAGACGGCGATCGAGCAACTCACCGCCGATCTCAACTCGCTGATTGAGGTGGTCGAACGCAATGGCGAAACCATGCAGTCGGCCAACGCGGCCGTCGAATCGGTCAATCGTGAGGCCGATCGCCTGGCGAGCCAGGTCGCGCGTTTTCGTCTTTGACCGCTGACTGCGGCGGGTTCAGCCGCGGCCGGTAAGCACTCGCCAAGCGACGCGCATCGCCGCCATCGCCTGAGCCACGGGCGTGCGGCTGGCCTTTGTCTCGAACCAGAGAGAGGGATCGACCTGCCGCTCGCGCAGGATCTGTTCGACCCGCACGATTGTCAGCCGGTAACGCCAGCCCTGCCGCCACGGGCGCCCCAGCGGGGCCGCGCCCTGCAGGACGCCGCGGATGCGTCCGGCGAAGCGTTCGTTGAAGCGCCGGAAGGCAAAGTCGACCCGCTGTTCATTCCAGTGGGCCTCGGTCACCCCCAGTTGTACCAGTTCGTCGGCGGGCAGCCGCATGGCGTGCCCGGCCTGGCGATCGGCCGGGGCGTCCAGCCAGCCGTCGACCAGCAGGACCGCCGTGATCAATCCGTCAATGCGCGCCTGGTCGGCCGAGGAAATGGACTCAAACCAGGGCGGGCGGAAAGCGGCAAGACGGTTGCGGTAGAACGCGATCAGGTCGCCCATGTCCTCGGGTGCCTTGACCGGCGCCAGCGGCGCATTGAGCTGGCGGGCGTCCACGGGCCAGGCGAGCAGTGAGGCGACACGCGGGATCATTTCGCGTCCACCGCATCTGGACTTGCTGCGGGCTGACCTGATCGAGTCAGCAGGTCGGCGATGTCTTCGGGCCGATCGATCACCACCGTGGCCCCCCACGACTCGATGGGGCGCTCGCCGTCGAGATAGCCCCAGCGTCCGGCGACGGTGGGCATGTGGGCGGCATTGCCGGCGATGATGTCGCGCTCGTGGTCACCGATGTACCAGATTGCGGCCGGCGGCAGGCGCAGCTTGCCGGCGGCGAACAACAATGGGTCCGGGTGGGGCTTGGCGCGCTTGAGGTCGTCGCCGCAAACCACCACCGCCGGGGTGATTTCCAGCGCCTCAAGCAGCCGTCGCGTCAGCTCGCCGGGCTTGTTGGTGACCACGCCCCAGGGCAGGGCGCGTTGCTCAAGCGAGTCGACCAGCGCCTCCAACCCCGGGAACAGGCAGGTGTGCACGGCCAGGTCCTCGGCGTAGAGCGCCAGGAAACGATCACGCAACTGGCCGTAGGTGTCGTGGTCCGGGGTGATGCCCAGCCCGACCGCCAGCAGCCCCCGCGCGCCGTTGGAGACATGCGGCCGGATCTCGTCGAATGCCATCGGCTCGAGTCCCTGTTCGGCACGCACGCGGTTGATCGCGGCGGCCATGTCGGGGGCGGTATCGAGCAGCGTGCCGTCGAGGTCGAACAGGATCGCTTGCGGGGCGGAGAGGGGCATCAAGATTCCTTAACTATCCTTCACAAAGGCCATTAGATAGTTCACATCCAGATCGCGATCATGGAGCGAGAACTCGCGGGTGATGGGGTTGTAGACGATACCGGTCGAGGCGATTGGTTTGAGGCCGGCCGCTCGAGCCATTCGTGCCAGTTCGCCCGGGCGGATGAAGTGGCGGTGATCGTGCGTGCCGCGCGGCACCATGTTGAGCAGGTATTCGGCCGCGACGATCCCCAGCAGCCAGGACTTGGCGTTGCGGTTGAGCGTCGAGAGGAACACGTGGCCACCGGGTCGCACGGCCTCGGCCAGCGCCTGGATGATGCGCGCGGGCTCTTCGACGTGTTCGAGCATTTCCATGCAGGTGACCACGTCGAATGCCCCGGCGTGCTCGGGGGCAAAGCGCGTGATGTCGGCGACCTGGTAGTCGATCTCGAGGTGATCCGGGGCATGGTCGCGGGCCACCGCGATGACGTCTTCGGCGAGATCCAGCGCGGTGACCGTCGCCCCGCTGCGGGCCAGCGCCTCGGCGAGAATGCCGCCGCCGCAGCCCACATCCAGCACGCGGCTGTCGCCGGCGTCGCTGTAGCGCTCGACAAAAGACATGCGCAACGGGTTGATCGCATGCAGCGAGGCGAACGGGCCGTCGCTGTCCCACCATTGCTGGGCGAGACGGTTGAAATGCGCCAACTCGTCGGGCGAGGCGCTGGATGAGCGGTCAACGGTGTCGGGGGTCGAAGTCATCGCGGTGTCCCGGCGATTGCAGGCGATTGAAGGGGTCGGCGGCGAGCGATCATCGTTGCGGCTTGGCCCGCAGGATCGGCTCGCGCCAGCGATTGGCCCGATCGATGATGGCCCGGCAGTCCAGCCCGCGCAACCGCCCGGCGCGCAGCAGGGGGCGGCCATCGACCCAGACGTCGCTCACCTGGCGGCGCGAGGCGCTATAGACCAGCGTGGAGACGGCATCGTAGACCGGCTGGGTTTCCGGGGCGTCCAAATCGACGGCCACCAGGTCGGCCTGCTTGCCCGGTTCGATCGAGCCGATGCGCTGCTCGAGACCGAAGGCGCGTGCGCCGCCCAGGGTGGCCATGTGCAGGGTCTGGTGGGCGCTGACCGCGGCGGCATCGCCCGCCACGGGCTTGGCGATCAGCGCGGCGGTGCGCATCTCGTCGAACATGTCGAGATCGTTGTTGCTCGCCGCGCCGTCGGTACCCAGCCCGACATTGACGCCAGCCTCGAGCAACTTGGCCACCGGGCAGAATCCCGAGGCGAGCTTGAGGTTCGATTGCGGCGAGTGCAGCACGTGAGTGCCGGTGACTGCGAGCCGGCCGATCTCCGCGTCGGTCAGCTGGGTCATGTGCACGGCGACCAGGCGCTCGTTCAACAGCCCCAGCCGATCGAGCCGCGCCAATGGTCGTTCGCCGTTGGCCTCCACGGCCGCCTCGACCTCGTGGGCGGTCTCATGGACATGCATGTGCACCGGCACATCCAGCTGGTCGCTCATGGTGCGCACCCGCTCGAGTGCGGCGTCGCCCACGGTGTAGGGCGCGTGCGGGGCGAGCGTGAACTCGATGCGCGGGTGGTGGCGCCAGTCGTTGACCAGGTCGACGCCCTTGGCCAGCGCCTCCTCGGCGTTGGCCGACCAGGGGTTGGCCCCGTCGATCACCACGATGCCGAATATGCCGCGCAGACCGGCGGCCTGCACGGCCTCGATCGCCGCCTCGGGGAAGAAGTACATGTCCGAGAGCGTGGTGGTGCCGCCGCGGATCATCTCGACGGCGGCCAGCATCGTGCCGTCGTGGACAAAATCATGGCCCAGCATCTGCCCCTCGACCGGCCAGATGTGCTCCTCGAGCCAGGTCATCAGCGGCAGGTCATCGGCCAGCCCGCGCATCAGGCTCATGGCCGCATGGGTGTGGCCGTTAACCAGCCCCGGGATCAGGGCGTGGGTGGGCAGGTTGACCCATTCGGTCGACTCATCGGTAGCCTGCTGGCGCTCTATGGCCTGCTTGCGGGTCAGGATGGCCTCGATGCGGCC
Organism: Guyparkeria halopsychrophila; assembly: GCF_044582135.1. Taxonomy (NCBI): domain Bacteria; kingdom Pseudomonadati; phylum Pseudomonadota; class Gammaproteobacteria; order Chromatiales; family Thioalkalibacteraceae; genus Guyparkeria; species Guyparkeria halopsychrophila. Next base: position 71,687 of record NZ_JBDODP010000012.1, read on the forward strand.
ATCGCGGACCCACACCGCGTGATCTTCGAGCACCTCGTCGCGCGGGGCGACGGGAATCAGCCAGCGGGGAGCGAGGATCTGGATGGGGTGGTCGGTTGCCATGACGGATGAGCGGTGCCGGTGTGGGTGGGTTGTGGGGAGGGTAAAGAGGCACAGAGCCTAGCATGTCGGGCCTTGGTCGCCTTTGTCGAAATCGATGCGATTCGTGATATGCTCAGCGACTTGCCCCTCCGATCCCTGACCGCCGCGTCGTGGTTCGTCGAGTGGGCACAAAACACAATGGATTCAATGCGCTCGTCGTCCCGGGGAGCGCTTTTTTGGTTTTGTATCGCCCGGAAATTCCGGGCGAAATTGGTTTCGAGGAACGCCGTGAGCGACTTTCTGCTGCCCACCTACAACCGTCAGCCCGTCCGCTTCGTTCGGGGCGAAGGCCCGTACCTGTGGGACGAGTCGGGTCGGCAATACCTCGACGCGGTCAGCGGTATTGCGGTGACCGGTCTGGGTCACGCCCACCCGGACATCGCCGAGGCCTTGTGCGACCAGGCCAAGACCCTGATCCACACCTCCAACCTCTACGGCATTCCGTGGCAGGAACGCTTGGGCGAGCGGCTCGCTGCCCTCTCGGGAATGGAAAAGGTGTTCTTCGGCAACTCCGGCTCGGAGGCCAACGAGGCGGCGATCAAGCTTGCACGGCTGCACGGCCGTCGGCGCGCGATCGACAACCCGAAGATCGCAGTCATGGAGCACAGCTTCCACGGCCGCACGCTGGCCGCGTTGGCTGCCACCGGCAACACAGCCATCCAGAAGGGCTTCGAGCCGCTGCTCGATGGTTTCGTGCGTGTGCCGTACGGCGATATCGACGCCCTCGAGCAGGTAGCGACCGATCCGCAAATCGTCGCCGTGCTGCTCGAGCCGGTCCAGGGCGAGGGCGGTGTCCGCCCGGCGCCGTCTGGCTATCTGGCCGGGGTGCGTGCCCTGTGCGACCAGCACGACTGGCTGATGATGGTTGACGAGGTGCAGACCGGGATCGCGCGCACCGGTCGCTGGTTCGGCTTTCAGCATGAGGCCGACGTGCTGCCCGACGTGATGAGCCTGGCCAAGGGGCTGGGCAACGGCGTGCCGATCGGTGCCTGCCTGACCGCCGGCCGGGCCACCGACCTGTTCGGACCGGGCAGCCACGGCTCGACTTTCGGCGGCAACCCGCTGGTTTGCCGCGCAGCGGCGACCGTGCTCGAGGTGATCGAGCGCGATGGGCTGGTCCCGCGGGCCGAGAAACTGGGCCAGGCCATCGCCGAGCGCCTCCGCGACGGCCTGGCTGATCTCGATGGCTTTCGCGAGGTGCGCGGACGCGGCCTGATGATCGGCATCGAGCTGGACCGTCCGGCGGGTGAACTGGTGGCGCTCGCATTGGAGCAGGGCCTGCTGATCAACGTCACCGCCGGTTCGGTAGTCCGCCTGCTGCCGCCGTTGATCTTGAGCGAATCGCAGGCCGACCTGATCGCCGATCGGGTGATCGGCGTCATCCGCGACTGGTACGCGGCCAACTGAGCATTCGGGGTTTGCCCTGGCCTTGTACTTGGGCCTTCTACCGTGGGCGCGCCCCTCAACCGACAGAATCGATACCGTTATGTCCACACGTCACTTCCTGAGCCTGTCCGACCTCAACGCGGACGAATACCGCGCCCTGTTCGAGCGCGCGGGGCAACTGCAAGCTGCCCGCGAGCGTGGCGAGCGCCCCGAGACCCTGGCGCGTCGCGTGCTGGGCATGATCTTCGAGAAGGCCTCCACCCGCACCCGGCTGTCATTCGAGTCGGGCATGGCGCAGTTGGGCGGCTCGGCGATCTTCCTCTCGCCGCGGGATACACAGCTCGGCCGCGGTGAGCCGGTGGAAGACTCCGCCCGCGTGATGTCGCGGATGGTCGACGCCATCATGATCCGCGCCAACGATCACGGCATGGTCGAGACCTTCGCCGCGAATAGCCGGGTGCCGGTGATCAACGCGCTCACCGACCGTAGCCACCCCTGCCAGTTGCTGGCCGACATCTACACCTACGAGCGTCACCGCGGTTCGATCGCCGGCAAGCGCGTCGCCTGGGTCGGCGATGGCTTCAATATGTGCCACTCATACATTAATGCCGCGCGCACCTTCGACTTCGAGCTGGTGATCGCCGCCCCACGTGGCTACGAGCCGGACCCGGACGTGGTCGCCGCGGCCAAGGATCGCGTTGAGCTGGTTGGCACGGCCGCCGAGGCAGTCGAGAACGCCGATCTGGTGGTGACCGACGTCTGGGCCTCGATGGGCCAGGAAGAAGAGCGTCTGCGTCGCCTGCGCGACTTTCATGACTACCAGATCAACGGCGAGCTGATGGCCCGGGCCCAGAGCGATGCGCTGTTCATGCACTGCCTGCCGGCCCATCGCGGCGAGGAAGTCACCGCGGGGGTCATCGACGGCCCGCAGAGCGTCGTCTGGGACGAGGCCGAGGCGCGCATGTTCACCCAGCAGGCGCTGGTCGAGTTCCTGATCCTGGGCGAGTTTCCGGGCGTTTCCTGATTCACGCCGGTCGTCACCGACCCGAAACAGAGGCCCGGTCCCGGCACGAGCGGGGTCGGGCCTCGTTGCATCGAGGCCCAGGGATTTCTCCTGACTCGTTGCGACGGTTATCCTCACGTCAGATAAACCCCAGCCATCGCCCCAAGCCATCGCCCCAGGGAGGTCACGCGTTGACCGACAGCAAGGATCAAGCTTCGAACGTCACCTGCCAGCCCACCGGGGAGGCGCGGGTGCTGGTGCAAGGGCTGCGCGATGCCGTCCCGTATATCCGTGAGCACGAGGATCATGTCTTCGTGGTTGCCTTCGGTGGCGAGGCGCTTGACGAGCCGGCCAGTTTCGAGCGGTTGATCCGCGACCTGGTGCTGATCGCCGATCTCGGCGTGCGCCTGGTGCTGGTGCCCGGGGCGCGCCCGCAGATCAACCGCCGCTTTCAGGAGGCGGGGTTCGAGGAGCGATTTCACCAGGGGTTGCGCGTCACCGCGCCGGCGATGATCGACCCGCTCACCGAGGCGGTCGGCGCGGTGCAGTTCGACGTGATTTCCTGGCTGTCGGCGCGCTTGAGCCTGGCCTCGGGGTCGGGGCTGGCCCAGCGGGTGCTGACCGGCAACTTCGTTACCGCGCGCCCGATGGGTGTGATCGATGGCGTGGATCTGGGGCATACCGGCGCGGTCCGCCGGGTCGACGTCGACGGTGTGCGTGATGCACTCGGCGACGGCTCGATCGTGGTCCAGTCGAACATCGGCTATTCGCCCACCGGCGAGCTGTTCAACCTGCGTGCCGAGGACGTCGCCGAAAGCATGGCGGTGGCCCTGGGCGCGGACAAGCTGATCTTTCTCACCGATCCGCTCGACGACCTGCCCACCGCCATGAGCCTATCCGAGGTCGAGGGGCTTCTGGATCGTCAGGGCGACAACCTGTCGACCGAGTTCCAGTTGCACCTGCACAGCGCCGTGCGAGCGTGCTCGAAGGGCGTGGATCGCATCCACCTGGTCGATCGCGAGGTCGATGGGGCGCTGCTGGTCGAGCTATACACCCGTGACGGCTGCGGCACGCTGATCACCAGTGAACCCTACGAGCGCATTCGCCCGGCGACCCTCGACGATATCGGCGGCATCCTTGCCCTGATTGAGCCGATGGAGCAGGCCGGCGTGCTGGTGCGCCGCTCGCGCGAGCAACTGGAACTGGAGACCGATCGCTTCGTCGTGATCGACCGCGACGGCGACATCATCGCCTGCGCGGCGTTGTACCCCTTCCCCGAAGAGGGCACCGCCGAACTCGCCGCCCTGGTCGTGCATCCCGCCTACCAGGGCGGTGGCCGGGCGGCGCGCCTACTCGGCTTCATGGAAAGCCGGGCTCGCTCGCTGGGCCTGAAATCGCTTTTCCTGCTCTCGACCCAGACCATGGCCTTCTTCCGTGAGAAGGGCTTTGCCGACGAGAGCCTGGAGCGGCTGCCCGCCGAGCGGCGCGCGTTCTACAATCTCAAGCGCAATTCGCGGATATTCCGCAAGTGGCTTTAGCCCGAACATTCCATGAATTGCCCACGCCCTCGCTGGTCTCTTGTCCGCACAAGGAATTTTCTTCAGTCGGCCGTAATCACCGATACGCCGCTCCTTCAAAAAATCCCTTGTGCGGCCAACATCCTGCGCGATCATCGAGTGGATTCATGAAATGTTCGGGCTAGCCCCGTTACCGGTCGTCGTCTGTCGGCCCGAGCCTGGCGCAACGGGTGGCGAACGCCTGCCGGCGTTTGCCGAGGAGTGGGGCCTGAACTGGGTCGACGCACCCGGTGACGATCCGGCCTGCTTCACCCTGGCGCTCGAGGACGGGTGCATCGGCTTGATTCCTCCCCTCGACCGACCGGATCTGGGGTCATACCCGCTGGTGATCGACTTCGCCGCCGATCCACGTTTCGCCCGGCCACTGGCGCGCAAGGATGCCCTGGCGCGGGCGACCGGCTGGAAGGCGGGGTATCGTCCGTGGGTGGTCGATCTCACCACCGGGCTGGGGCGTGACGCCTGGGCGCTGGCCAGTGGTGGTTGCGAAGTGACGGCGGTCGAACGCCATCCGGTGGTCTGGCTGCTGCTGACCGACGCCGTCGAGCGGGCGATGGCCCAACCGGCATTGGCGGCGATCGCCGCGCGGATTCATCCGGTCTTCGGCGACGTGTTAGGGGAGCATCCCCCGGCGCTCGCCGGTGACAGGGACACGGTCTGGTACCTCGACCCGATGTTCCCCGAACGCAAGAAATCCGCGCTGGTGAAAAAGCCCATGCGCATCTTCCATCAACTGGTCGGTGAGGACGCGGATAGCGATGCCCTGTTTGCCTGGGCCCGCCGGCAGGTAGGTGCACGCTGGGTGGTCAAGCGCCCGCCGGGCGCCCCGACCATCGATGCGACCACCCCGGCGATCGACTACCGCTCCGGGCGACTGCGTTTCGACGTCTATCTCGCCCGCCCGGCCGGCTGAGCGCGGGGCTCAGGCCTCGCTGCCGATGGCCGGGTCGTCGAGGTTGAGCGTCAGATGCTCTTCGGGGATGCGATCCGCGCCCCAGGTGCGGTGCACCATGGCAATCACTCGATCGAGTGAGTCCTGTGGCACGGAGGCGAGTTCGCCGTGTTCCAGGGGGTCGTAGTGGAAGATGTACAGGCGCGAGGCGAACTCCTCGAAGGGCAGGGAGGATTCGCCGAAGCGTTCGCCATTGCCGGCAGTGCTCACCTGAACACCGTCACCCCAGTTCTGGCCGCTGTCGTTGTTGGGGTTGTAGAAGTACACCCGCATCTCATCCTTGGGATCGAGCGTCACCCGCAGCAGGGTGATCGCGTGCCAGCCGATGAAGCGCGCCGCGCTGTCGGTCGCGGCGACGCCGATCGGCTGCGGGTGGATCAGCGGCTGGTTGCCGTTGTAGTACGGGTGATAGCTCGCGTAGAAGTGCCGCAGGAAGTCCTCCAGCGCCTCGAGCTTGCCGGTGGCGACGTCCACGTTGATCCGGAAGCCCCGCCCGGACCACCAGCCGTGGAATTCGGGATTGATCCAGCGGTGCGGGTCGCCCTCGCGGCCGATGCAACGGCGGCCCATCTCGGCGTAGATGCGGTCGAGGTGCGGCACCACCAGCAATGACACGGGGTCGAGATCGATCGGCAGCGTCGTCGCGACACCGCTGAGCGAGGCCATCGAGGAGATCGGCTGGCCCTCGAAGTGGATGATGATCTCGTCGTCGCGCGCGGCCCAGGCCACCATCTGCAGCATGTAGTCGGGGTCGTTGTACGCCCACATCGACAGGGCGCGGGCCGACTGGCAGGTGGGGTTGTTGCCCTGGCCCACGCCCAGCGGTTGACCCAGCATGCAGAGCACGCCCTCCAGCAGGCGGGTGCGCGGCGGGACGGCCTCGCCGAAGGCGATCGCGAGGCGTTCGCGTGACCAGGCCGACAGTGGCAGGCTCAGCTGTCGCCAAATGGCCGGAGCCACCGGCGGCTGGTAGAGGATGCCGCGTTCGAGCATCAGGGCCAGCCCGTAGATGGCCTGGGGCGTCTCGGGAAACACCGACTGGTCGATCAGCGCATGCACCAGACCGCTGTAACAGAGCAGGCAATCCCGCCCGGTCGAGGACAGGCCCATGGCCTCTGAAAGCAGGTGATCGCCTTGGCTGGTCAGGTGACGAAGCAGGGTCGCGTGGTAGGGCGATACCAGCCCGGTGTCATGCATGGCCCGCGCGAAGCCGGTCGCTTCGTTCTGCAACGCCACGTTATCCATGCTCTCCAGGCGTTCCTGGTATACCTGCACGCCGGGATCTTCCCGACAGGCCTGGGTTGGCCCGAACAGGCTACTGACCAGGCGGTCAGCACCCTGACCGCTATGGCCGAGATCGATTTCCGGGCTGCTCTGGCAGATCGCGATCTGGGTGATCATCTGCTTGACCGGGTCGGTCTGGATCGGCCGCTGCTGCAGGATCCGCCAGATCTCGTCGATCAACTGGTCGATGATGTATTCGTAGCCGACCCGGTCGGCCAGGTGACCGAGCAGGGCGCGTGACAGCAGGGCAATACGCCCCTGCGTCTCGCGCTCGGCCTCGGTTGGCGGCATGAACAGCCGCTGCAGGTTGATCGCCAGTACCTGGGTCAGGTGATGGTGGGCATTCTCGGCCGACAGCCGCGAGTGCAGGTAGGCCCCCCGGGCCACCGCGAGCATGCGCAGGTCGCTGAGCGCCTCGATCACGACGGTATCCGCGTCCGCGCTACCCAGCGCGTGAGCCGACAACGATGGGATCAGGGTCTCGGGAGCACCCCAGTCCGAGCCGTTGAAGGTCCCGGCGGACTCGATGGCCTGAGCCCGGGCCTCGATGGCGGCCGGGCCTCCCTCCTGGAGCAGGACGCGTCTGGCCCCGTCCAGCACCTGCGGCAGGTGCGCGGGCTTGGAGAATTCCGGTGCCGAATCGAGGGCCTCCACCGCTTCGTCGAGGCGTTGCAGGAGTCCGGGCAGAAGGGCCCCGGCCGCTTGTTCGTCGGCTTCACTGATCACGTAGGCTCCTCGTGCCCGGGATATGCCGCGGGATTATACATAGAAGTCGAGATCCTCTTGGTGCTTGAGTTGATCACGCATCTTGTGCGGATCGTCGCTGAAGAAGTCGATCGAGCCCCAGTGCGTGCCAATCGCCCGTTTGTGCTGGACGAAATCGGGAAAGTGGTGATTCGATCCTAGACGAAGTCAGGCGGATATGTGGCTAATCGCCGCGCCGCATTGCGTGCCACGCCTGGCTAGTGGTTTGTGTGTCTGGGTTGGCAAGCAGTACACCTTTACGGTGAAGGCTGCCGGCGAGCCGTTGAGAGAGTGGTGTTCGCTCGCCGTGGTCTCGTTCTGAGATGAGGGGGGACGGTCGTGTGCGAGATGGCTTGCCGTGGGCTCGCTTTCTGTGGATCGGAGGCGATCGATCGTCGAGCGCCGCGGGTGGCGGGTTTTAGGCGTTGCGGGCCTGCGCCTGCATTTCGCGTCGGTAGGTCTTGGCGAGTTCGACCTTTTGTTTCTCGCTGAGCACCTTGCCGCTTTGCTGGAAGCACCTTGTGCTCCTCCTCGTCCAGATGGTGGAGCACTGTTTCCCGCAACTTCTTTGCATGGGTGAGCCAGGCTGGTGAACTCGGTTCCGTGGTTTCCAGCGTTTTCATGACCTCGTCGATTTCGTGATGTTCGGACATGCTGTGCCGGACCAGTTCCTGGGTCAGGTCGTTTTCCATCAACGGGATCTAGAAGTGGCGCTCCTCCGCGACTTCGTGGTCATGCAGGGTATTGCGCGTCTTCTGCAAGAGTTCGCGTCGAGTTTCGCTGTCGCCGTGGGTTTCAATCAACCGGTCAAGCATTTCTCGCATTTTGTCATGGTCTTCGCGTAAGGCTTCGAATATGTTCACGGATTTTCTCCCAAATGAAATGCGAGTTGCGGACAGGCTCCTCCATACACCGGATGATTGGCCGCCTTTCCGCTTGATGCCTGGCAATGGACTCATGGTGCCCAGTTTCAACAAGTTAGACCCCACTCACTGAGAGTGTAATGTCAATCTTGCCCTTTACGCGCACCGCCTATCCCCGGAGCAGGCGTTGTCACGATGGTCTAGCGTTGGGTCTTGAAATGCGAACGAGGACGCCTGTCATGATCGTTATATGAGAGTTACCTGTCATGACAGTTAGAGGTGCCCCGAAACGAGGATGTTTCAGAGAGAGGCCCGGCCGATCCACACGCTGGATCATCACGGCTTTGTTTGCTTGCCTGACGGCCCTAACGCTGGCTGGCTGCGATTTTCCGCGAGACATGGAGGGGACCGAAGACCGGGTTCGAGATGGTTCTCTGCGGGTGGGTGTGATCGATGGCGTCGCTCCATGGGTGACGTGGAATGCAGGCGACCCGCGGGGTGTCGAATCGCAGCTGGTGCGTGAGCTTGCCGAACGCCTGGGTGCCGATGTCCAGTGGGTGAAGGGGTCAGATACCGAACTGTTTGGCGCGCTCGCGGCATTTGAGCTGGACCTGGTCATCGGGGGTATCGAACGCTCGTCGCCGTGGGGAAAGGAAGTCGCATTAACCCGCCCCTATCACGAGACTCGGATGATGCTGGGGTGGCCTGATGGACAGCGAGCAACCCAGGAGCTCTCCGGTCAGCGGGTCGAAGTCGAGCCAAATACGGCCTTGGCTCGCAAGCTCAAGAAGCGAGGTGCTGTGCCGGTCGCCCTTGTTGAGCAGCGGGGGGAGCGTCTGCCGATCGCCGCGGCCGAATGGCAGATCGAGGCGTGGGGAATGCAAGCGAGCCCCCCTGTGCTCGACACCCAAAAGCGGGTGTTCGCCCTCCCGCCGGGAGAGAATCGCTGGCTGCAGACGGTGCAACGGTTCTTGTTTGGAAAACGAGAAGGCGTGCCGGCGATGCTTCGTGCTGAATTGTCGGCGGCCGTTTCGACGCTACCCGCCGACCTAGCGCTGCCGGGCGTGGAGAGGCGATGAACATATTCACTGCCCGTATCGATCTTCCCAGCCGACTCGAAAAGAGCCTTCGTCGAGCCTACTGCCTTGGGGCATCACGGTGGCCTATGGCCTGACCGTGGTGGTCGTGATGTATCTGGCGATGGGGTCCAGTCAGGCAATGAAGGCCGCCTGGCTAGAGGACGCGATAAGCCTCGTGCCACCCATTGTGGTTCTCATCGGGCTGTCCCTGCGCAATCGCCCCGCCAACAAGATGCATCCGTACGGCTATCACCGTGCCTTGAGTATTTCGTTTCTTATAGCGGCGATTGCCTTGTGCGTGGTGGGGCTGTACGTCCTTTACGATTCCGGCATGAGCCTGATCCGCCAGGTGCACCCGACGATCGGCACGGTCGAGATCTTCGGCCACCCGGTTTGGCTCGGCTGGTTGATGCTGCCGGCCCTGCTCTACAGCGCATTGCCTGCCAGCGTGCTTGGTCGATTGAAGCTGGCGCCCGCCCGTGCCTTGCACGACAAGGCCATGATTGCCGATGCCGCGATGAACAAGGCGGACTGGATGACGTCGTCCGCCGCGGGTGTCGGGGTTCTCGGCATCGCGGCCGGGTTCTGGTGGGCGGACAGTCTGGCCGCGTTGGTCATCGGTCTGGATGTGGTGAAAGATGGCATCAGCCACCTGAGAACGAGCGTATACGACCTCATGGATCGTCGGCCCAAGGCGGTGGACGGCGAGTGGGATGAGCTGCCACAGCAGGTTCAGGATCGTATCGCGCAGCTGCCATGGGTGCGTCGAGTCGATGTGCGCATGCGTGAGTCGGGACAGATCTTCTTCGGCGAGGCCTATATCGAGCCTATTGATGATGATTCGCCGATCGAGCGGTCGGCCGAAGCGGTCGAGTGCGCCAAATCCGTCGACTGGCGGATGCACGACCTCACGGTCCAACTGGTCCGTCCCTAAGCACTCCGGCGTGCGTGTCAACGCGATGTCCGCTTGTCGGTCGTCTCTAGCGTTCACTCGGGCTACGGAGTGAATCAAGTTGCTAAAGCAATGACTGAAGGTATGGAGTGATGACCAAGAACCACGGCAACAGCATCAAAGACGACGAACAGTACGAAGCGTTGCGCGATGAGGGCATGAGCAAGGAAAAGGCGGCGCGGATCGCGAACAGCGACCGCACCCAGGCCGCTCGTCGCGGTGGCGAGAGCGACCGCTACGAGGACTGGACCAAGGACGAGTTATACGACAAGGCCCAGGAAGTGGGTATCGAGGGGCGTTCCGAAATGAACAAGGACGAACTGATTCGCGCCTTGAGGGGGTAGTCGAGCGGATTGCTGGCACCCCAGAACGCGCCCTACACGGGCGGCCGACGTCGACAACGCCCCCCTGCTGCGGGGCATCGAGCCGGTGCGCTCGGGCGTCATCTCGCCGATGGGCTACCAGAACAACGGCCACGCCCTGATCCCGGTGTACGATTAACCATGCACGGGAGCCGCCGCACAGGCGGTTTTTCTATGGACTCAAGCGGAAGGAAACGATGACCGACGGCAAACCCACGATCGGCCTGGCACTGGGCAGCGGGGCGGCCCGCGGCTGGGCGCACATCGGCGTGATCCACGCCCTGGAAGAGGCCGGCATCCGCCCAGAAATGGTGGCCGGCTGCTCCTTCGGTGCGTTGATCGGGGCCGGTTACGCCGGGGAGTCCCTGGACAAGCTTGAGGCCTGGGCGCGCGGCATACGCTCCCTGGACGTGATGCGCCTGCTGGATGTCCGGCTGGGCGGCGGCCTGATCGAGGGTGACGACCTGATGCGCTCGCTGGCCAAACAAGTCGAGCCGGTGGATATCGAGAACCTGCGGATACCGTTCGCGGCGGTGGCGACCGATCTTGAGGCCGGCCGCGAGGTGTGGCTGCGCGAGGGCAGCCTCATCGAGGCCGTGCACGCCTCGATTGCGGTGCCGGGGCTGATGTCGCCGGTGCGCAATCAGGGGCGCTGGCTGGTCGATGGCGGGCTGACCGACCCGGTGCCGGTCTCGTTGTGTCGGGCGCTGGGCGCGGACGTGGTGATCGCCGTGAATCTCAACAGCGATCTGGTCAGTCGGCACATACGCGACATCAGCGGCGCGGCGCGGCACGATACCGACAACGAGAGCGGCCTGCGCAAGTGGGTCGACGGCCTGGACGAGCGCTTTCTCGATGGTCGGATCGGCCAGTGGCTGGAGGAGCACGACAAGGACGAGCCCACGCCCGGCATGCTTGACGTGATGGCCGGCGCGATCAACATCATGCAGGACCGCATCACCCGCAGCCGCATGGCCGGCGACCCGCCCGAACTGATGATTTCGCCGAGGCTATCGCACATCGGCCTGCTCGAATTCGAGCGTGCCGACGAGGCAATCGAGAAAGGCTATGAGGCGGCGCGTCGGGCGCTTGAGGATTCGAAATTGGTCGATGAGGTCGGCGAGAAGAACCGCTCGTGATCACCTTTTCCTAGGGGCGTCAGTCTTCCAACAATTCCTCGAAGCGGATCCTGCCCTCCGTGTCTCGCGTGAAGGCCTGACCAAAGGCATTGTCGAAGATGCTCAGGAAGGCGGCCCAGGTGCCTCGATCCGGGTCGTCCAGATTCCCCTCGATCGGGATGCTGAAGGCGAACTGGTCCTCCGGCTGGTTTTCGAAGACCTCCATGAACACGGAGACGGCCGATTCCCACAAGGCATTGATCGGGTTCTGGTCGCCTTTGCGCAGGTTGGCCAGTGAAACGTCGGTGGCCACCACCTTTACATAACCGGTCAGTCTCCCGTCTGCTGCCGCCAGCTCCGAAAACAGGCCGACGGTGCCGCTTTCGAAGTCGACCGCGGCCGCGGCCCTGGTGTAGTCATTGAAGGCGGGTAGCGAGGCGTTCTGCAGTTCAAGGTTAATGTCGAAATCGGGTATCGACTTGATTACGTTCAGACGGCCGTCGACCGTCAACTCGCCGCCACCAATCGACTGGCCCGTGATGCTCAGGTCGGAAGGCAGGGCGGGACCACCTTTCTCGACGTTGCGGAGATTCGTCACCTGGGCGTCGATGCCATCGATATACAGGTGAATATTTGGCTCGGCGCTGTAATCGATGTACTCCACCCGGCCGCCATGCAGTGCGAGCCGGTTGATGTCGAACGGCGTCCAAGCGTTCACCACCTGTTCCCAGTTTTCGCCTTGGCCGTGCTGGCGTTTGGAGAAGTTGAGGTCCGCGCCGTGGATGTCGATTTCGGTGACCACCGCACCATTGAGCAGGGCGCTCCATTCCACCGACAGATCGATGGTTTTGGCGGCGACGAAGGGCTCGTTGCGTTCGCCCTGGTGCTTGTGGATCTCGAGGCCGTGAATGACATAGGCGCCGCGCCACAGATGGATGTCCACGTCCTGTACCGATCCGCCGTATCCATCCAGGGCGGCAATTTCCGTGTTGAGGTAGTCCGTGACCCAGTGGGGCAGATACACGCGCCCGGCGATCAGCAGGACCACGATCACCGCGATCAGGCCCAAGGCCATGCTTCTCTTCTTGATGCCCTTCATGGCTGTTCCCCCGGGGTGCGGGGCGGGGTGCACTTCACCGGATCGTTCACCGCCCTCGCCCGCCTGATTGGACAGGCCGACAGAGGGTGCGGTTCGTTACCGCGGGAGATTAGCTTCCAGCAAGAGCCGACAGCACGGCCTGAACCAAGCGAGGGGAGGGTTACCAGATCAGGTCGTCGGGCACGCTGAACTCGGCGTAGGCCGGATCGCGGATCTCGCCGCCGCTGGGCAGGGCGATCAGGAAAGCCGGGTCGCGCTGTGCGATCTTCTCGGCGGTGGTTGCCGAGACGATGTAGTAGCGTTTTTCCCAGGTCGCCAGGCGCAGCTTGCGCGCTGCCAGGCCGCGTCGCAGGCGGGCGTCGACCGGCAGGCTCGATATCCGTCCCTGATCGATGAAGTAGAACGGCTCGCCGTGGCTGGCGAGTTTTTCGGCGTGGTCGAGAATCAGCTGGCGGACCTCCGCGCGCTGGGCGCGGCGCTGCTCCGCCTCGCGCTGGCGGGCGCTGGTTTCGCGTGCCTGCTGACGCTCGCGCTCACGCTTCTCGGCGGCCGCCTTCTTGGCCGCCTCGATCTCCGCGGGTGGCCTGGTGTTGGCGTCCTTGTCATGGCGATTGACGCGCCCCCAGGCAGATTTCTTCTGCTTGGGCTGCTTGCCGCTTTTCTTGGCCAGGCCGGCCTTGAGTAACTGATCCTGAAGCGATGCCTTGCTCATGAACCTGCCGTCTGTCGTGGTTTAGGTCCTGGAGTTTATCAGTTCGACCCGTCGGCCGACTTGGCGACCGATTCTAACGCCGCGATGGATGCGTGATCGACCATGCCCGACGATCGCCCTGCCAACGCTGCTGACGCGATGTTTCCCCACGTTATGCGGGAAAGGTGCTATGCTCCGCCGCCTCGGTCTGACCAGTCCTGCCGATTTCATTACTGCTGGTGTGTCCACGACATGCCATCAACCCCGCGTTTTCCTTGCCGACTGGCGTGCGTCCCCTCCCGGGGCCGTGTGACGGGAAACGCCACGCCATTCGAGACGCCATTGTTTGTCATGGCCTCCATGCGCTAAGCGTTCTCGTCCCCCAAGGAAAATCATTTCTATGTTGTTTTCAGAACTGGGCCTTCGCCCGGAACTCCAGCGCGCCATCGAAGAACGCGGCTACACCGAACCGACCCCCATCCAGGCCCAGGCCATCCCCGCCGTACTTTCCGGCAAGGATCTGCTCGCCGCGGCCCAGACCGGTACCGGCAAGACCGCCGGCTTTACCCTGCCGATGCTCGAGCGCCTGATGGAGACGCATCCGGAAGGTGGCCACAAGGGCGGCAAGCGTCCGATCCGTGCGCTGATCCTCACTCCGACACGTGAACTGGCCGCCCAGGTCGAGCAGAGTGTGCTCGACTATGGTCACCATCTGCCGCTCAAATCGATGGTCATGTTCGGTGGCGTGGGCATCAACCCGCAGATCGACAAGCTCAAGAAGGGCGTCGACATCCTCGTCGCCACGCCGGGTCGCCTGCTGGATCACCAGAACCAGCGCACCGTCGATCTCTCCCAGGTCGAAATCCTGGTGCTGGACGAAGCCGACCGCATGCTCGACATGGGCTTCATCCACGACATCAAGAAGATCCTCAAGATCGTGCCGGACAAACGCCAGAACCTGCTGTTCTCGGCCACCTTCTCCGACGAGATCCGCACCCTGGCCGGCAAGCTGCTCGACAGCCCGGCCGAGATCTCCGTCACGCCACGCAACACCACGGTCGAGGCGGTGAGCCAGTCGGTCTACCAGGTCGACCGCGACAAGAAGCGTGAACTGCTGGCCGAATTGCTGATCGACCAGGACTGGCAACAGGTGCTGGTGTTCACCCGCACCAAGCACGGCGCCAACCGCCTGGCCGAGTACCTGTCCAAGCGCGACATCCCGGCGATGGCCATCCACGGCAACAAGAGCCAGACGGCCCGCACCAAGGCGCTGGAGTCGTTCAAGAGCGGCACCATCCGCGTGTTGGCAGCCACCGATATCGCCGCCCGCGGCATCGACATCGCTCACTTGCCGTACGTGGTCAACTTCGAATTGCCCAATGTCGCCGAGGACTATGTCCACCGCATCGGCCGGACCGGCCGGGCGGGCGAGTCCGGCGAGGCGATCTCGCTGGTCTGTGTCGATGAGCACAAGCTGTTAGCCGACATCGAGCGCCTGACCAAGCAGAAGCTCACGCGCCACGTCGTGCCCGGCTTCGAGCCAGACCCGAACGCCAAGCCCGAGCCGATCCCGAACGGTCGCAACAACGCCGGCGGTGGTAATCGCCGCGGTGGTGGCGGTGGCCGTCCCGGCGGCTCGCGCGGCGGGCCCGGCGGTGGTCAGGGACGCGGCCCCGGTGGCGGCGGTCGTGGTGGCCCAGGCGGCCCGGGTGGCCCGGGCGGTCGTCCCGGTGGCCGTGGCGCACGCGGCGGCGGTGGCGGTGGTCGCAGCGGTAACCGCTAAGCCTCCCCGCTAGCTGTCGGCCTCGGCCGACGTCACAACACTAAAAGCAACGCCCGGCTAATCAGCCGGGCGTTTTTCGTTTGGTGGCCCGGTCACCACGCCAACCCCGGTGCTAGATAACGTCTGAAAAATGGGTTGGCAGCAACCGATTCCGAACCGTCGGTTCTCACTTGGGCTTCATGGAGGTAGTCGAGACATGGAAGGAATCTCCGTGTTTGTTCCCTTCCTGACAGGGTGTGCTCGGAACGTCACTGAGCCGGATTGCGCCCCGAGCCGAAGTGGGTGTCGTGGTGAATCGGTTCAGAGAAAGGGCCAGGAAGCGCAACGCCGCACTGGCAACTCTTGCTCGGCTAGAGCATGAAGGATTGAATCCAGTGAACGCAGCCCTGCTCGGTCCGATTGCCTGTATGCAGTCAGTGGATGTCGCCGCGGAGACCATCCAGAAGCCGCGGCGAGCCTTGTCGAGACGACGAGTCCCGTTCCACGGTGCGTTCCGTCGCGCGAAGACTATGCTGTATATCACTCACCGTTAGGCGCCTCCGGTACCAGCGGCTCACGGTGACCTGGGATCTCATGGTCGGCAGTCGCACGGCGTTGTGCTGCAAAAAGCGGGCGATAAAGCGTTACTCGGCGGATGAGCCGCATGACGCCCAGAGGCAACGCCCCGGCATCAAGGCCAAGTCCGTGTTCTGGAGCCGACCCCGTTGCTCAGTCCGGCGCCGCTGCGGGGTGTTACGCGATGGTTAGGGCGTTTATTTTTAGTTTCGGCGCCAATGATGCACGTCAAGTGGTCCGCGACTGCGGTCGTTCAACTCGAAGGGGTTACATCATGAAAGGTTTTATAAAAGACATCGAGAGCATTGCCGTTAAAAATGACGATTTCCGTCGGGTGCTGTACACGGCAAAAAACTGCCAACTGGTTGTCATGTCGTTAAAGTCGGAGGAAGAGATCGGGGCGGAAGTTCACAAACTCGATCAGTTCTTTCGTGTAGAGGAAGGAACGGGGGACGCGATTATTGACGGTGCGCGGACCGCCATCAAAGCCGGTTCTGCGGTCATCGTCCCGGCTGGAGCGAAACACAACATCATCAACACGGGAAGCGTTCCACTCAAGCTCTACACAATCTACGCACCGCCCGAGCACCGAGATGGCGTTGTCCACCACACCCCCGAGGAGGCGGAGGCTGACGACGAACATTTTGACGGCAAGACGACCGAATGACTTTCCGGCCTTCGGCGCGTTTCCGTCCGAGCTTCGTGTGATGGGGCCGGATCTAGATTAAGTCACAGCCTCGTCCCCACGCCGGGGCGCCTGGCTGGATCCCCTCAAGGTCGCGCCGGAAGAGCGCCAGAAACTACTGTTTTCGGCCACTTTCTCCGACGAGATCCGCACTCTGGCGGGTAAACTTTTCGCCGGCATCAAGCGCCTGCCTAAGCAGAAGCCTAACCACCGGGTCGTGCGCGGCCTCGAGCCGGACCCGAACGCCAAGCCCGAGCTGATCCCCAACGGTCGTAACAACGCCGGTGGTGGTCGCCGCGGAGGCGGTGGTCACAGCACGGCAACCGCTAACCAGAACGCATTGGTCGTCGGCTTCGGCCGATGATCGACAATCGAAACGCGCGGCTACTCAGCCGGGCGTTCTTCGTTTGCGGCGCTCATTCTGCCGTCACTGCTGTGTGGTCCGTATCGAATAACAGGCAAAGTAATTGGTGCTGCCCCTCGGGTCGGCTACCGTCGGAAGGGAGAACACAACCAAATCACTCAGGGATTCACGGAGGAACCGATGTTCAAGCGTGCCTTGCTGTTTGCCTGCCTGTTGCCGGCCATGACCATTGCTATCGCCATGGCCAGTGACAACCGCCCCTGGGGTACGGCCGAGCTGATCGAGAAGAGCTACCAGCCCGAAAAAGTCGTCTACAACGGGGCGGCGAGGGATGCCGAGGCGTTCGACCGCATCCTCGATCGGGTCAGTTACCTCAACAACGAATACGCCGGTG